>JASHTD010000361.1 GCA_030040725.1 Candidatus Sulfotelmatobacter sp.
AAGTTCTCGCCGCTCACCAGTTCCGGCAGCAGCCATCCATTGCGATTCACAAACACGGCGATTGAGTCGTAGGGGATCAGTTTGCGCAAGCGCATGGACAGAACCGACAAAGTTTCGCTCAGGCTCAGCGAATTGCCGAGGTCCTGACTCAGATCGAACATGGCTTGCGCTTCCTGCCGCGCCGAGGCGATGGAACTGAGGAAATCGGTATCGCTTGGTGCCGGGTCGGTCCATTTCTCGAAGCCAGTGGCGGGAGCGAGTCCCCGTTCCACCCGCAGATTTTTTGAAAATCCCGAGGGAATGAATCCGTCCTGTTGACTTTGAGCCTTCTGTTCGAGATCGACGTAACTTCGCTGCAGCACGTCGACCACTTTAGGATCGAACCATGTGCCCGCGCGCTCTTTCACGGTCGCCATGGCCTGGTTGAGCGGAATCGCCGGACGATACTGTCGGTCCGAGGCCAGAGCATCGAGGCAATCGACCACTGACAAAATTCGAGCGCCGATCGGAATTTGTTCACCAACCAGCCCCGCCGGGTATCCGGAACCGTCCCAGCGTTCGTGATGAGCCCGCACAATCGGTGCCACGGGATAAGGGAAAGCGACGCGCTCAAGGATTTCGGCACCCACGATCGGGTGCACCTTCATCTTCTCGAATTCTTCCGGAGTGAGCCGGCCCGGCTTGTTGATGATGTGCTCGGGCACCGCCAGCTTCCCGATATCGTGCAGCAAAGCCGCAGCCCGCAGGGCCTCGATCTCGTCGGAAGACAATCCGATTTCTTTCGCGATCTCGAGAGCGTAAGTGCGTACGCGCTGCAGGTGCGTATGCGTCGTGTGATCTTTTGCTTCGATCGCAAGCGCCAGCGCTTCAATCGTTCGCATGTTCAGCGATGCGATCTGCTCGACGTGTTTTTTTTCAACCTCAACACGTTCTTTTTCGGCCTCAAGCCGGCCGAGATAGAGGCGATACGAGCGATAGACCCAGTAGATCAGCGGTAGAACCAGCAGCGAGGTTTGCCATCCGGCGCGGCGGTTGATGATCCCCACCAGTCCAACCGCAGCCGCACCCACCAGATAATAAGGAAACGACCAGAAATAGCACTCGGACCAGACCTTGCGCGCCGTTTTATTTTCCGTGAACGCGATCACTACCGAGATCGGCAGGGTGTTGGCGAGAAAGAAGACCAAAGCAGCCAGCAGTAGGAGAAGCGGTTTCTCGCTGACCATTTTTGGGTCGAGCCAGTGATACGTCACATAAGCGAGTGCGGCGGCATTCGCCATCATGCCGAAAACATTAAAGAGAACTTTGACAGGATCTGGACGCTTGCGGGCCGCCCATACGCTTTGCACAAAAGTCGCCGTGCAACCGATTGCCAGCGTTTCCGGCAGGCTGAGTTCCATTACCCCCAGCAGAATGAATAGAAAGTTCACCGACATCGTGCCATCGATGCCCGGCAGTTGAACCTTAAGGCTGGAAGCCAGAGCGGCAACAATCAGATAGCAGGCGAACCGGGTGAGATCGGCCGACTGCCAGTGCGTGAAGGCAGACCAGAGCACCACCATTCCGACCGAGACTGTGGCTCCGACAAATAGTTTGGTGCGAGTCGACATTCGCCCTAACTCGATTATTTTCAGACCGGACCAAATGCGGCCCCAGAGGTGTGCCCCGTTCGCCCACGGACACTTCCGCCGCACGTGTCCCGTTGAGATCGTATGTTTATCGTGAGTTTTTCAGTAGCTTACTTTGGTAACTTCGGAGTGAAGAGCGGCTGCCGAACCTTAATCTTTTCGTCGTTCATCTCCGGCTCCAGGTTTGCTGTCCTGTTGCTTGCCCGATTACTTTCGTTATCATCGAAGCCTGCATACCGCCTGCAACTGGTTCTGTCTGTGTCAAGATCAACTCCGAATGGGCGGAATGCAATCATCCAAGCTCAATTCGCACCCTGCCGCGGCCGCCGCAACCGAGGCAGATGATCCTCTCGACGCACGGACTTACCCGACTACTCCTGGCAATGGATCGCCAGCTGTCGCCGTCTTGTCCTTGGACCTGGAAGGAAAAATCGTCGGCTGCAACGATTCGGCTCCGGCGCTGCTGGGCGGCACTTTCGAAAATAGTCTTGGAAAGCAGCTTTCAGATTTCATCTCAGCGAAGAACAAGACTGAACCCCGGCAATTGCAAAAAACCATATTGTCCTCAGTACTTAAACAGGGTCAGTATGAGTCGGCGCATACTTTTCGAACGGAATCCGGAACAGAGTTCGCAGGCAAATTGTCGATCGCATTAATGCGCGACGGGTCTTCCAAGCAGGCGGGAATCATCGCCATTCTCACTAAAGCCGCTGCAGACGCGACGGTTGCATCTCGCGCTGTCAAGCCAGAAGCCGAGGAAGAAAAAAGAGCGCAAATTGCATCTCGCGATATCGGCGGTACGAAGCTGATCCTCTCGAGCCCCATCATGCACCAATTCATGCGCATGGTGGATCGCGTTGCCAGCCACAGCGAAAGCGTACTCATCACGGGCGAGACTGGAACCGGCAAGGAATTGATTGCCCATTCAATTCATCAATCGTCGAACCGGCGCAATAAACCCTGGGTCGATATTAATTGCGCGGCCCTGCCGGAAAATCTGGTCGAAAGCGAATTGTTCGGATACGAAAAGGGTGCCTTCACCGGAGCGGATTCTTCGAAGCCCGGATTGTTCGAGCTCGCCGACAAGGGCACTCTGTTTCTCGATGAGATCGGCGAATTGCAACTGCAAACCCAGGTCAAGCTGCTACGCGTTCTGGATGGACATCCCTTCTACCGCCTGGGTGGTCACCGCAAGATTGAGGTGGATGTTCGCATCGTAGCCGCGACCAATCAGGATCTCGATGCCGCCGTTGCCGCCGGACGCTTCCGGCAGGATTTGTTTCACCGGCTCGGGCAATTTCAGCTTCGCGTACCGCCGTTGCGCGAACGCCCGGAAGACATCGTGGCATTGGCCGAGCACTTTCTCGCCCTGAAGTCGCCCAAGTGTTCTTTCGCGCCCGATGCGATTTCCGCGCTGCTCTCTCACCAGTGGTTGGGCAACGTTCGCGAACTGCGCAACCTGATCGCGCGCGTCGCCGTGGAATCGCGCGAACCCGAGATTCGCAAGACGCAAATCACCGCAGCGATGTCCGGCAATCCGGTTACGCAACGGCAGTCGGCGTCCATGCCGGTTGGCAATCTCGACAGCATGGAAGAGCAGATGATCATCCGCGCCCTCGAGCGCAGTGGCGGCCATCGCAGCCAGGCTGCGGAGCAGCTTGGCATCTCCCGCCGCACCCTGAGCCGGAAGCTCAAGGAATACAACATCAATGTGAATCCCGGCGACATGCCGAACATGTTGGGTTCGATCAGCCTCGATCAGCAGAAATTTTTCCGCGCCCGCGTGCAGTTGATGGTGACCCTCAAGAACCAGCAAGGTTATGAGACGCAGGTGAAGGGCGTAAATCTCAGCACTGGCGGCATGGGGCTCGATGACCTGAACGAACCAATGCGCTTCACGGGTCTGTTGGATGTGAGTTTCCCGCTGCCGGAAAGCGAGACCATTTTCCAGGCAAAAGCTCGCATCGTCTGGTTCGGAGACGAAGGCCGCGTCGGCCTGCGCTTTTCTGTGATCGATCCTGTCCTCTTCGAACAGCTGCAACATTGGACAAACAAGAAGATGAAGGATGAGGGCTGGGAGCTACCCGGCTAATTGCCGTTCCGAGCAACACCCCGGCAAAATTCACCACTAGGTATTTGGCTCTGACCTTTTTTCCCGGCGTACCCCACCCTCACTGCCTTTAGTTTCCCAGTGGGATGCCAATGTGATTTTCCTTGTCTGTGTAATTGCAAGGAGGAAAACTGTCCGCGTTCCTACAGACGTAAGAAAGTCGATGAAAATATTTCTTCACTATGTTGCGCCCTTCCTGGTTCTGTCGCTCTTCCTCGCCGGAGCAGCGGCACCGGTTGTCATTGATGCCCGCCGCTGGATGCCTCGTAACTGGTGGCCGCGCTCGCTCCTCAGGAAGAAATGAATCCCTGAAAGCCCCGACTTTTTCTGATTTGAAATCAGGACGGTACACGGATCGCGGTGACTTCCTCGGCAACGCTGGGATATCATCTAAGCGATGCCCATCTCGGAGAAGCACCATCCCTTCCAGACCGACGATCCGCGGCTCACGCCGATCCACGCGAAAGTTCTGGCCATGGAACGCCTCAACGCGGATGATGCTCTCACGCTTTATCGCACCGGCGACATTCTCGCCGTCGGTTGGATGGCCAACCTTGTTCGCGAGCGCATGCACGGCGACAAAACCTACTTCAACGTCAACCGGCACATCAATCCGACCAATGTCTGTGTCGCTGCCTGCCGCCTGTGTGCCTTCGGCCGGAAAAAAGATGCGCCCGGCGCTTACACCATGGCGCTCGAAGAAGCCTTTGAAACCGCCGCCTCAGGCTACAGCGAAGCGGTAACGGAATTTCACATTGTCGGCGGATTGCACCCTGATTTGCCATTCCAATATTTTCTCGATCTCTGCGCGGGATTAAAGCAACGCTTTCCGCAAGTGCATCTCAAAGCCTTCACCATGGTTGAGGTTGCGTATTTGTCGAAGCGGGCCAAGCTTTCAATTCGTGAGACCTTGGAGCAGTTAAAGGCTTCCGGCGTGGATTCGCTTCCCGGCGGCGGGGCGGAAATTTTTGCCGACCGCATCCGCCACATCATCTGCGATCACAAGATCGATGGCGATCAATGGCTCGAGACGGCGAAACTGGCGCACCAGATCGGGCTCAAGTCGAACGCGACCATGCTCTACGGCCACGTCGAAAATGATGAAGACCGCGTCGATCACCTGCTCAAGCTCCGCGACCTGCAAGACGAAACTGGCGGCTTCCAGACTTTTATTCCGCTGGCGTTTCATCCCGATAACACGCCGTTACAGCATTTGCCAAAAACGACGGGTATGCTCGATATCAAGCAGATCGCGGTGAGCCGGCTGGTCCTCGATAACTTCCTGCACATTAAATCGTATTGGCAGATGATGACTGCGAAGATCGCACAGATTTCACTGCGCTTCGGCGCCGATGATATGGACGGAACCGTGATCGAAGAAAAAATCTACCACGATGCGGGCGCGACCACACCGCAGGGGATGCGCCGGGATGAGTTGGAACGGTTGATCCGCTCCGCCGGCCGCGAACCCATCGAGAGAGATACGTTGTATCGGCCTGTGACGAGAACAGAGACGTCGGTTACGGTCGCAGTGTAGCGAAGATTCAGCAAGGTTCCCTCAGTACAACGCGAGCGAAAGTTTATAACTGCACCCTCTTACAGCTTTTCGAAAAACTCGCACGCCGAGCACGAAATATAAATCCCGCCCGGGACGCCGCGTTCGCGGTCCTTCACCCGCTTCACAATGCGCGTTTCCTTGCCGCACTTGGGGCAATTCGTGCTCTTGCTCGTATCCATGACTTTCTTGCGATCTGCTGTTTTGGCAATCTTTGCGCCTACCGCCATTCGTAAGTCTCTCCTTAAATATAGTGAGACTCGATTTTACAGGAAGCTGGACTGCCTGTCTCGCGAGTGACACCGTTCACTGCGTCGAGTGACGGAGATCACAGAGCGCCTTCTAGAGTTGGGGCAAACTGGAAGCTGAACGGGTGAGGTACGTATGGCAAAAGATAACCGGGATCTTCTTGAAGTTTTGAAATTCGAACTGGAGTTCCTTGAGCAGGGCGGATACGGACGCCTGCCGCGTGAGGCCTGGCGGTCACGTCTGATCTTTGAAGACTCGCCGACCTGCCCCAACTTCAATTCCCGCGACCAAGTTCCGTGCGATGAATGCGTGCTCGCTCCGCTGTTCCCGGAGCAGGCGCGCGAGGAAAATGTTCCCTGCGATCACATTCCGATTACGCTCGCGGGGGATACGTTGGAATCTCTGTATCGTACGGGCACGCAGCGGGAGATTGAAGATGTGCTCGGCGCGTGGCTGAGGAAGACGATCAAGCGGCTGGAGGCCGAAAGAGCTCGAGGGGTCGCACAGAAGCCAGCGTAAGCGTCGTCGGAACGATCCTGATTAAGCCTTCCTAACACAATCCAGGTGTGCCCACAGGTTCTGTCGATCAGTTTTTTCTCTTTCCAGACCGTGGCAGCGACTCTTGTGGTCCCCACTCTTTGTCCCTCTGAGGCAGAAATCTGACCAAAATCACTTCGGGAACAACAACCGAACGCCTGGTGATGGCAGTCACTTTTTATTGTGATAATCGGCATTGTTTCATTAGACTCCTGCCCATACACTCAATCCGTCGGCGTGAGTGGGGTTTACAAAAAGAGCCGGCAATACTTTTAAGTGAATGGAGCGTAAAGATGATAAAGAGATTCAGTGTCCCAATGCTTCTTGCCGCATTCGTGATCGTGCTGGTGGTCCCCTCTGCGATGCGCGCACAAGATGCGGCATCGCTTTACAAATCGAAATGCGCTGCTTGCCATGCGGCGGATGGCACCGGTTCGGCCATGGGGAAGAAAATGGGAGCGCAGGATTTCACTTCGGCAGAAGTGCAAAAAATGTCGGACGCCGAGCTCTCCGATATCATCACCAACGGCAAAGCAAAAATGCCGGCTTACAAGTCTCTTTCCGCTGACCAGGTGAAGGGGTTGGTGGGCTATATCCGTAGTTTGAAGAAGTAGGGGCGAAGCAAAGAGAGAGTGCACGTTGCGAAAATTGCGCGACCTAACTTGAAGTGTGCCTGCGATTGAAAGGTTGTGCCGGACGAAGGGGCGGGAAATCGAGATGAGCTTGAGAACAAGCATTCACGACTGGCTGCGGCCTATCTACTATCTCGGCCAGAATCCGGTCTCGCTAACGGGCGCGGTACTGACCACCAGCTCCGCACTCACCATGATCGCTTTCTGGTTCTATGACGTTTTTCTGCCCGGCCCTCCGCATCCCTACGTGGGAATTCTGATTTTTCTGATCCTGCCGGGAATTTTTATCTTTGGACTCTTGTTGATACCGGTGGGTATCTGGTTGCGCAGGCGTGCTCTGCATGGCAAGGGAGAATTGCCGGAGAAATATCCGGACATCGATCTGCGAGTGCCGGCCGTACGGCAAACTTCCGAGTACGTTGCCCTGGCAACCATCGCGAACCTTCTGATTATCGGCACAGCCTCCTATCGCGGCGTCGAGTACATGGACAGCACGACTTTCTGCGGCCTGACCTGCCATACCGTCATGGCTCCGGAATATACCGCATATCAGAATTCACCGCATGCGCGCGTGGCTTGTGTTGAGTGCCACATCGGACCGGGAGCGCCCTGGTTCGTGCGCTCAAAGCTCTCTGGATTGCGCCAGGTGTTCGCAGTCACATTTCATACTTATTCGCGGCCGATTCCCTCGCCCGTGAAGTATCTGCGGCCAGCGCGCGAAACCTGCGAGCAGTGCCACTGGCCGCAACGCTTCACCGGCGACAAACTGGTAACCAACACCAGCTACAAAGACGACGAAAAAAATACTCCGCAAACTGACGTTTTCCTGCTGAAAGTTGGGGGACGAACCTGGGAGGGTTCGGTCGGAATTCATGGACATCACCTTGCCGATAACGCGCGAATCCGGTACATCGCAACCGATCCCGAGCGGCAGACCATTCCGGCGGTTTATTACACCGACGACTCCGGAAAAACCACCGAGTACATCTCCACCGACAACAAGCCAACGCAGGCGCAGCTGGATAAGGGCGAGCACCGCGTGATGGATTGTGTCGACTGCCACAACCGGCCGACCCACGCGTTCGATCTTCCCGAGAATGCAGTCGATAAGCAAATGCAAATCGGTCGCATCAGCTCTGATCTGCCTTATATCAAGAAAGAAGCTGTTGAAGTTCTGAAAGTCGACTACCCCGCGCGAGATATTGGCAAGCAGCGCATCATTGCTGAAATCGACCAGTTCTATCGCGCGAATTATCCGGATATTTATCAGACCAAGCGCGCTATCGTGCAGCAAGCGGCGGATGAAGTTGCGGCGATTTATTTGCGCAATATCTTTCCGCAAATGCGGCTCACTTGGGGAACGCATCCCAACAATTTAGGTCATAACGATTCTCCTGGCTGTTTCCGCTGTCATGACGGAAGTCATACCAGCGCAGACGGCCAGACCATCACTAACGACTGTTCTGCCTGTCATGAATTTCTGGCAACAGCCGAAGAACATCCCAAGGTCTTAACCGACCTCGGAATGAAATAGGAGTGAAGCAGCAGGAGTAAGGAGTACTACCGTGCCCAACAGAACGGAAGCAGCAAGGGGCGCCGGCAAGCGGTTCAATGCGGTTTTCGTAATATTTTTCGTTATCGTTCTTACTTTCATACTCAGTCCGCTTGCAGCCCAATCGAAACAGCCTCAACCCTCTAAGCCAGACGAAACCTGCCTCGCCTGCCACGGCCAGGCCGGAACGAAATCCGATGCCGGCAAGAGCATTTTCATCGATCCCGGCAAACATGCGGCCAGCGCTCACGGCATCCTGGCTTGCACCGATTGCCACACCTCGATCAAGGACTTTCCGCATCCCACCAAAATCGCCAAAGTTCAGTGTTCGACTTGCCATGAAGATGAAACTTCGCACATGGCGAACAGCGTGCACGCCGCGCTGGGTGAGCAAGCGTGCCAGTCCTGCCACGGCAACGTGCACGAGGTGACCACGGCTGCCGACGTTGCTCCTGCAAAATGCGCGACGTGCCACGCCGAAGAAGTGAAGGACTTCAGGCAGAGCATTCACGGGCAAGCCGCTGCAGCCGGCGATCCAGATGCTCCCAAGTGCATATCGTGCCACGGGCCAGTGCACCAGATCCAGACCGCCAGCGACCCAACTTCAACGGTTGCCAAGAAAAACCTGCCCGATACCTGCGCGTCCTGCCACGGCAACCAGAAATTTGTCGCCAGCCACAAAATTCCCCTTGCGCATCCGGTAGAACTTTACCGGCAGAGCGTGCACGGCCGTGCCCTGGCCGGTGGAAATGAAGCTGCGGCGGTCTGCTCCGATTGTCACGGCAGCCACAATATTCTTCCCGCGCGCGACGCACGCTCGAAGATCAACCATTGGAACGTCCCCGCCACCTGCGCACAGTGCCACTCGCAGATCGCCAAAACTTACCTGGAAAGCGTTCACGGGCAAGCCATGACCAACGGCGTGACCGACGCTCCCGTCTGCGTAGACTGCCATGGCGAGCATTTGATTCTCGAGCCAAAACAGGCCAAATCGCTGGTCAACGCCTCGCGCGTTTCCACCGTCACCTGCGGACGCTGCCACAGCGACGAGCGTCTCGCGGTCAGCTACAACCTTCCAGCCGATCGCGTTCCTTCCTATGCCGATAGCTATCACGGCTTGGCCATGCGCGGCGGATCGCAGAGCGTCGCCAACTGCGCTTCCTGCCACGGCGTGCATAATATTTTTCCCTCGTCCGATTCCCGCTCGACGGTTAACACGGCGAATCTTGCCAAAACCTGCGGAGCCTGCCATGCCGGTGCGGGCCAACACTTTGCCATTGGCCCGGTGCACGTGCAGATGGCCAGCGCCTCCGCTCATCCCGTCGTCAAGTGGATTCGCTGGACCTATCTGGTCCTGATCCCCATGACGCTGGGCTTCATGATCCTGCACAATCTCATCGACTTCATCGCCAAGCTTAGGCGCGGCCGGCCGCATCACGAAGGCAGCGGCTTCGTGACGCGCATGAATCGCAACTTCCGCATCGCGCACGCGGGAGTGATTCTCAGCTTCCCGACTTTGGTCTTTACCGGGTTTGCTCTGAAATATCCCGAGGCCTGGTGGGCGCGACCCATCCTGCTATGGGAGCGGCATTTCGCATTCCGCGGAGCCGTTCACCGGTCGGCTGCCGTGATTCTGGTCGCGGCAACGCTGTACCACGTCATTCATCTGGCTCTGGTCAAGCGTGATCGCACCCAGTTTCTGAAAGGGATGATTCCGGATTTCAAGGACGCTACCGATCTGGTCCATGTATTTGCCTATAATCTCGGGCTCACCAAGACCGAGCCGACATTCGCCAAATTCAACTACGCCGAGAAGATGGAGTATCTGGCTTTCATGTGGGGCACGGTAGTGATGACCGTGTCTGGCTTGCTTCTGTGGTTCAATAATTTCACCTTGCGGCACTTTCCGAAGTGGGTCACCGACGCCGCTACTGCCGTCCACTACTATGAGGCGATTCTGGCCACGTTCTCGATCCTGATTTGGCACTGGTACATGGTGATCTTCGATCCCATGGTCTACCCGATGGATACGGCGTGGATCGACGGCAAAGTTCCCGCCGATCATTATCGCCATTCGCGGCCGGCATATCTCAGAGCTCTCGTGCAGGCGGAATATGCCGAGGCGGTTGCCAAGGCTGCCAGAGAAAAAGAAAAAGAAAAAGAGAAAGCGAAAAACGCAGTCTCCGAGGTCGAAGAAGAATCAGCGTTGAAGCATTAGAGTAACGAGCCCGCGCGGCCACCGGATGCGGTATTCGGAGGCCGCGCTTCTGCTCGGCCTACTCGATTGCCAGCGTAATCAATGGTCAGCTTAACGAGGAGGTGGGGAGGATCTCAGGTTCGCGATCCTCCCCGTTATTGCCCGTGCTCGACAGGGCGAACTACGCAGTAATCAAAGATTCCAGCGCCAACCGACTCGGGATCACCAGAGTCGCGCCATTCTGCTGAATCAGATTTTGCTTCTTGAATCCGGCAAAGAGCCGGCTCACCGTCTCGCGCGATGTGCCGATCATCTGTCCAATCTCTTCGTGCGTCAAAGCCATCTTGACGTGGCCGCTTTGTTTCGAGTCGGTGTTGCTATCGAGCCATCCGACGAGCAGGCGCGCCAGTTTCTCGCTGGCTGAATCCGATAGCATCAGGTCGCGAATCTCGCGGCAGGTCCAGTTGTAATCCTGGCTGACCTGCTGGGTAACCCACAGCGCGATCTCGCCATGCTGGCGCATCAGGCGCAGAATATCGCTCTGCCGCAGAAAACTGATCTCAGAAGGTTCTTGGGTTTCGGCGGTGGCTTCGTAAGGCCGCCCGGAAATGGCCGAGGCCACTCCCAGCACGCCGCCGGGTTCGACCATCCGCAGAATCAGGGTTTTGCCATCGCTGCCGCAAACCGAGAGCTTCACCCGCCCGCGACGCACGACGAAAACTCCCCGCTGGATCTGCGCTTCGGCAAACAACACTGCGCCGGTCGGATACGTGGTGGTCAGGGCCGCCTGCTCAACCGCTTCGGCGATGGCAGGAGGCAGATTCCCAATGGTCTTGTCTGCATCTTTATGAAGTCTACTGACGATGTTAGTGGCCATATTCCCTCCGGGCTTATGCCTGTACATCGGCAGGTTCCGTGCCAATCCTTTGCGAAGTCGGTTAGACTTCAGTAATCTATCGCAACAGTATGAAAATGCATAACTTATATCAGATTATTGCTTAGGGAAAGTGAACAGGGAGTTCCTGCGGTGGGCATGAAATGGGTGATTTCACGCACGGCGGCTGAGTGATCGCCATCACTGACTGGGTGTGACTCGGCATGACCTTTCGGAAGGCGCCTTAGGGCCTAGCCTAGGGTTTGATGAAGGGTGTTCAGCAACGCCGTTCGAGTGAACGGTTTTTCAAGCAGGATGCCATGCTTCAGGCGCTCGCTGGCTTCCATCAGTTCGCCCGTATAACCAGACATGTAAACCACTTTTAGCCCGGGATGAGAACGCGACAGCCGCTCGGCCAACTCCGGACCGCTCACCGAGGGCATGACCACATCGGTCAGAAGCAGGTCGATCTGGCCGGGATTCGCCTCCGCCCACTCCAGCGCAGACTTTCCATTGTTGGCCTCGATCACGCTGTATCCCTGTTCTTGTAACACCTTGCGCGTAAGGCTGCGCATAACCTCGTCATCTTCCACCAACAGGATTTTCGCCAGCCGCTTGGGGACAATCGCTTCCGCTTCCGGTGAGGGCGAGGAGGTGATCTTATGCGCCGCCGAGGGCAGGTAAACCTTGAAGGTCGTTCCCCGTCCGGGCTCGCTGTAAACCCAGATGTGCCCCCCGCTTTGCTGCGCTATGCCGTAGACCGTTGATAATCCTAGGCCGGTTCCTTTCCCCGGTTCTTTGGTAGTAAAGAAGGGCTCGAAGATGCGGGAGAGCGTTGCTTTATCCATGCCGGTGCCGCTGTCGCTCACCGCCAGCATCACATACTTCCCTGGCTTCAACGGCCGATGCTGCTCAGCGAAGTGCTCATCAAACTCGACGGTATCGGTTTCCAGAATGAACCTTCCGCCTTTGGGCATGGCATCTCGCGCGTTCACTGCGAGATTCATCACGATCTGATCGAGCTGGCCGGGATCAGCTTCCACGATGGCCGAGTCCGAGCGCGGCACAACCAGAATCTCCACGTCATCTCCCATCAGCGGACGCAGAAGCTTGGTGATGTCTTTCAGCCGATCGTTGAGATCGAGGATGAGTGGTTTGACAACTTGCCTTCGACTGAAGGCCAGGAGTTGACGGGTCAGCGAGGCGGCACGATCAGTCGCTTTCTTGATGTTCTCGACGTAGGTTGCAGGTTCGCTGGCCGGATCGATGCGGTCGCGCAGAAACTCCGCGCAGGCGTTGATAATTCCGAGCACGTTATTGAAGTCATGCGCAACTCCTCCCGCCAGCCGTCCGATGGCTTCCATCTTCTGGCCCTGGCGAAGCTGATCTTCAGCCCGGCGCTGTTCGGTAATATCGCGGGCAATCGCGGAAGCACCCAAGATTTCACTATTCGCATCCCGTAGAGGAGAAACACTGATGGAGACGTTCAATCGCCGGCCGTCCTTGGTCACGCGAACCGATTCGTAGTGCTCGATCCTCTCGCCGCGGGCAACTTTTCTCAGGATTTCCGGGATCTCATCCGGTCGGTCATCAGGCACAAGCATCCTGATGTTCTTCCCGATCACCTCTTCCGCCGTGTACCCGTAAATGCGTTCTGCACCCCGGTTCCAGCTGGTGATCGTGCCGTCGAGGGTTTTCGTGAGAATCGCATCCTCGGAGGAATCGATAATCGATGCCAATCTGGTCCGGTATTCCCCGATTTGCTCGGCAGTTCTTTGCGTAAGCTCTTCGTGCGCTCTTCGCAATTCCTGCTCAATTCTCTTCCGGTCGGTCACGTCCCGAATGGCGCTGAGAACGATCATTCCGCCATCGATGGAAACCGGGCTGAGGCTGATTTCCACCGGGAATTCCGAGCCGTTGCGTCGCCTGCCGTAGAGTTCCAGGCCGGCTCCCATGCGCCGGGTCTTCGGGTGGCTGGCGAAACCGTCGCGATGGGCGGTGTGCTCGCCGCGAAAGCGCTCTGGTACCAATATCTCGATCCGCTTGCCGATTAACTGGCTGCGGCTGTAACCAAAAAGCTCCTCCACTTGGGAGTTCACTTGAAGAATGGCGCCTTTGCCATCCACGGCCACAATGGCGTCGGGAAGAGTTTCGAGAAAATCGGCGGAGAGGAGAACGTCACTCACGGTGCCCGCCGCAATTGCCGGTGGAGCAACCTGCTGATCGGCGGAACGTCTGGTCATAAGGCGGGCCGGACTCAGCGGCGATTCTATTTCAGGTTTACCTGCCTGTAAAGCCGCTCTCCAGCAATGCGCTCCCCCAGGTGATGATCTTCACCCAGAAGGCGCTCATCCATCACATCATATTTTCCCTTGTTGGCGTAGAGTGGCGCTCAGCATGAGCTCCCGGCCTCGGGACAAAGTAAGCCTCCGTTCCCGAGAGCCCGCCCATAACCCCAAAGGTTTATCGACCACATGGAAAGGAGCACAACCTATGTTTGCACGTATCCTCAACTTCGAAATAAAACCCGAAAAGCGAGAGGACCTGATCAGGGTTCTCAAGAATCAAATCGTGCCGATTCTCAAGAAACAGAACGGCTTCCTGGAGGTGCTACCGTTCTTTCCGGAGAAGATGAAAGCCGAGAAAGTATGTGCCGTGAGCCTCTGGGCAACTCCATCCGATGCCGAGCGCTATGACAGAGAGGCTTATCCAAAAGTTCACGAGATTCTCAAACCATTCCTCACCTCGCCGGTTGACGTGGAAAATTATCACCTGGAGACGACGGTTTGTGAGCGATTTGTGGAGACACTAGCAGCCTGATCTTGCCGAGAAACTTCTGCTACCCCGGGGCTTTGGCTCCGGGGTTTTCTTACGTGGCTCCCGGGGTTCCAGTGACCGGTGGCACGTTCTTGTGTGATGCGCGCCATCGCGTGAGCAGCGCAATTGCGCCACACTTAAGCTGCACGTGGCGTGGTCGCGCCGGGGCACTGACCGAGAGTGTACGCGCGCCCGCCAGGGGGTGATCCATGTCGGTCACGGTGCTTACAGCCCTTCTCGTCCTGGCCCTGGCAGTTGGCCTTTTTATATTCCGCGCGATTCCCGCCCTGCAGTCGTTCTTGCGCTATCGCGGCGAACGCCTGGTCGTTTGCCCGGAAACACATAAAACCGAAGCCGTCGATGTTGATACGAGAGAAGCGGTGATTGGATCGTTTCTCTCCGAGCCCACGGTGCACTTGAATCGCTGCTCCCGCTGGCCCGAGCGCCAAAACTGCGGCCAGGAATGCCTAGGGCAGGTCGAAGCCGATCCCGAAAGATGCCTGGTGTGGAATATCGTTTCAAAATGGTACGAGAATAAGAGCTGCGCCTTGTGTCACAAGCCGTTCGCGCCGCTTCATCACCTTGATCACGCGCCCGCGTTACTCGGGCCAGATCACAAAACCGTCGAATGGAAAGATGTTCCTCCGCAGCAACTTCCTGAAGTCTTTGCCACGCATTGGCCCATCTGCTGGAATTGCCACATAGTCGAGAATTTCCGGCGGCTGCATCCGGAATTGATCGTGGAACGGGATTTCGAAACACAGCGATCAAAATAGTTCTGCGTCCGTTGTCTCTGCCTAATCCGCGAATGCCTAAAGTTCCGTCGGAAGCCGGCCGATGTGAACGCAATGCATTCTGGCCGATACATGCGTTTCTCGGCTCTCGTATTCTTCTGCCTCTCCCCGTTTGTCGGCCGGGCCGCAAATCCCGATGACGCCGCAATCTCTACCTACCGCATCACTGCTGCGGAAGTTCGCGTTACCTTCTTTGCCACCGATGAGGCCAATCATGCAGTCAACCCCATCACCAGGGACGACTTTGCGATCGTCGATGGCGACCTGGTTATCCGGCAGTTCCTCAGCCTGGCTCGATCGCAGGAGACCGCGATCCGCGCCGTCTTCCTGGTCGATGCCAGCGAATCGGTCGCGGCGCGCCTGTCGGCGACCATGCAAGAAGTTGTTCGAATGCTTTTGCAAAGCCAGTTGGAGATTGGGAGTCTTTCCGTGGTTTCCTTCTCCGGCGTGCAGCCGGTTTTGCTCTGCGACAACGACTGCCAAACCCCGAATGCAATTCACAGACTGCTTTCCCTTACCGCCTCTGGAACAACGCCATTGTTCGATGCGATCGCCTACAGTGCGACCCTGCTCTCGCGCCATACATCTGGTGTCCGGCCTGTGCTGATTTTGTTTTCCGACGGCGACGACACCATCAGCCGGCTCTCCGCCTCCGAAGCATTTCAGTTGCTCACCGATAGCGGCACTGTGCTCTACGCCATCGATATGAACGGTTCCGAAAGATCGGACGGCGGCGCACTTCTCCAGAAGATGGCCGACGCCAGCGGCGGCCGCTATTTTTCATCCGCTCACAGTGCAACGACAGTCCTGCCATCCGTATTCGAGGACTTGCGTGCATCGTGGGTAGTGACCTACGCGCTGCCCGGCACAACATCCGGGTTTCACTCGCTGCGCATTCTCCCCAAACACAACCTCAACCTGCGCTTCCATTGCCGCAGCGGCTATTACTACGGAACCAGTGCTCCGTGAAAAACAGAATGGGAGCAAGCGGAGAAACGACCGGAGAACTATGAAAATTATCTTGTGTCTGATCGCAGCGACGTGCAGCCTGCAAACTTTACAGGCGCAAAACCTCGGCATCTATCAAAACGGCACCGTCGTACGCATGCGCATGGGCGATTGCCTGCCTTCGCGCCATGGATTTCTGGCCAACTTCGGATCCCAGCAGGTGCCCATGCCGGAGGATTCCTGCCCTGAATACACGCTGCTCTCAGATAAAGTCGTGTACGTGATCGTCGGCAGTTCTTCCGACCAGTTCATTCCTCTGGCCGACGTCATCGAGTTCAGAATCAACAAGAGTCAGATTGCTGTGCGCCTGGATGACGCCCGGCGAGAAAGCAAATTCGCCATCAAAGAAATGATTCTGCGTTCGGAGTGGGAGCAGGTGCGTAAACACATCATGGAACAGCTCGATGCATCGCCCCGTCCGGTTGATGCACTTGCCACGCGTAACCGTAATTAATACCAGGAGACTGCTGCGGCAAACATGCGCGGCAGGCGGAGCTACGCACCAGAGCATACGCGCTGCTGTGGCGCGGGACTCCGCGGGAATTTGTTTGTAATACTTCTGTAATCTGTAACCAACCTCACC
>JASHTD010000347.1 GCA_030040725.1 Candidatus Sulfotelmatobacter sp.
AGAAATTCCAGCGATGCTCCCCCGCCAGTCGAAATGTGCGTGATCTTATCTGCGACATCCGCGCCGTGAACCGCCGCAACCGTATCCCCGCCTCCGACAATTGAAATCGCTCCCGCATTTTCCGCCACCGCGTTCGCTACGCGGAACGTGCCTCGCGAAAATCCCGGAACCTCAAACACCCCCATCGGCCCGTTCCAAACGATTGTCCGCGCCCGCGAGATTTCCTCGGAGAACAATTCGATCGTCTTCGGTCCAATATCCAGCGCCATGCGGTCCGCCGGAATCGGTTGCCCTTCGCCAATCTGCTGCGTCACGGCATTCGCGTCCGGCCTCATCGCCACTACGTGATCGATCGGCAACAGCAATTTAACCTTTCGTTCCTTGGCTTCCGCCATCAACTCTTTGGCCAGTCCAACCTTGTCGGCCTCAAGCAGCGATTTTCCAATCTCCTGCCCTTGCGCCTTGAGGAATGTATACGCCATGCCGCCGCCGATGATCAGCGAGTCCACCTTCCCCATCAGATTGCGAATCACGCCAATCTTGTCGCTGACCTTCGCTCCTCCGAGAATCGCAACAAACGGCGCTTCTGGATGCTCCAGAGCCTTGCCCAGATACTGCAGCTCTTTTTCCATCAGCAGCCCGGCCGCCGATTTCGGCACGAATTTCGTAATCCCCGCGGTCGAGGCATGCGCCCGGTGCGCGCTGCCAAAAGCATCGTTCACATAAAAATCCGCCAGTGCTCCTAGTTGTTTGGCAAACGTTTCATCGTTAGCTTCTTCTTCGGCATGGAACCGTAGATTCTCCAGCAGCAGCGTCTGCCCTTTTTCCAGCTGCGTTGCTACTTCTTCCGCCTCCGGGCCTACGCAATCCGGGCAGAACCCCACGTTTTCTCCCCGCGCCAGCTCTTTATCCAGCACCATGCGCAGCCGCTCGGCCACCGGTTTCAAACTCATCTTCGGATTGGGTTTGCCCTTCGGCCTGCCCAGGTGCGATGCCAGGATAAGTCTTGCCCCATGCCGCAGCGCGTATTCGATCGACGGCAGCGTTTCGCGGATGCGTGTGTCGTCCATCACCCGCCCGTCATCGAGCGGCACGTTGAAGTCGACCCGCATAAAGATGCGGTTGCCATTCAGCGGCAAATCACGGATGGAAAGCTTGGACATTGACTGGTCATCCTTTTACGAGGAATTCTTCAAGTAAAGCTTCAGCGACGCGTCTCGCCCTCAATTCGGCGACGCGTGTCGCCTCGCTTCTATAGGCCCTTGCCTGCGATGTAGTGAATCAGGTCCCGCACGCGGCAAGAGTATCCCCATTCGTTGTCATACCAGGAGATCACTTTCACGCAGTTGCCGCCCACTACCAGGGTCATGGGCGCATCCACGATCGAAGACCGCGAATCGCCCTTGAAATCTGAAGAAACCAATTCGCCTTCTTCAAATCCCAGGTAGCCTTTCAGCGGACCGCTCTCTGAAGCTTTCTTCAGCGCCGCATTCACTTCTTCCTTCGTCGTCTTCTTTTCTACCCACGCCACCAGGTCAACCACCGAAACGTTCGGCGTCGGCACCCGCATGGCGAAACCATCCAGCTTTCCCGCCAGATCTGGAATCACCAGCTTCAGTGCCTTTGCTGCGCCGGTGGAAGTCGGAATCATGTTGATGGCCGCCGCCCTCGCCCGCCGCAAATCCTTGTGCGGAAAATCGAGAATCACCTGATCATTGGTATAGGAGTGGATCGTCGTCATCGTCCCGCTGACGATCTTGAACTGATCGTTCACCACCTTCGCAATGGGAGCCAGGCAATTGGTGGTGCACGACGCGTTCGAAATAATATGATGCTTCGCCGCATCGTACTTTTCCTGATTTACGCCCAGCACCAGCGTGACATCTTCATTCTTCGCCGGAGCCGAAATAATCACTTTCTTCACCGGCCCGCGCAAATGTTTTTTCGCATCGTTGGCATCGGTGAAGCGTCCGGTCGATTCAATCACCACCTGAGCGCCAACCGATTCCCAGGGCAGCGCCGCTGGATCTTTCTCCTTGAAAACTTTGATCGTCTTTCCATCCACCGAAATACTGTCCGCGCCGGCCGAAATCTTCTGCTCCAGGTTGCCCAGGATCGAATCGTATTTCAGCAGGTGCGCCAGCGTCTTCGGATCAGTCAAATCGTTGACTGCCACAAACTCCAGCTCAGGATCGTTCAGCGCCGTCCGCAGAACGTTGCGTCCAATCCGCCCAAAACCGTTAATTCCAACTTTGATTGCCATTCTCTTGCTCCATTCTTATGAATGCACTCAGAAATCGTCCCGACGTATACGGGAACAAATGATGGTAGCAGGACGGCGGAACGCCGTAAATGATGCTGACCTAAACTTAGGGACGGCTTCGTAAAGACTGTCCTTCTGCGAGTGCTCAGGGCAAAGTGTCGACTTGCGGCTCGCCGCACCTGTTCGAGCTCAATGAACTCGTTTGGCAACTACACGAATGTGGAGTATACTGTGTAATGCATTCCACAATACATGCAAATCATTCAAATCGTGCTGGATAAAAAACTGTTACATGCCGCCGACCGAGCCGCCAAGCGCACTCGGCGAAATCGTTCCGCCTTGGTGCGCGATGCTCTGCGGGAGCATCTCCGCCGGTTGGAACTTCGGGCTAAGGAAGAGCGCGATCGCGAGGGCTACTCGCGATATTCGGGAGCCGATGCCGAAGCGCGAGGTTGGGAATCGGAGGCAACGTGGCCGCAAGAATAGCCCGAGGGGAGGTTCGGCTCTATCAGTTTGCAGCGCCCGATAAGAAACGGCCGGTTCTCGTGCTCACCCGCAACAGCGCCATCGCATATTTATCCACGGTCACGGTCGCGCCTGTAACCTCCGCAATTCGCGGCGTCCCTTCGGAAGTTATTTTGAATGAGGAGGACGGCATGAAGTCCGCGTGCGCGGTGAACCTGCACAATGCAGTTACAGTCTCGCAACAGCGCGTGGGAAAACGTGTGGCCCAGCTCAGTTCCGCGCGAATGAATCAGGTGTGCGCTGCTCTGCATTTTTCTCTTGGTTGCGATTCAAACTAGCCACTCGGAACATTTCGTCCGTCCGAATTTCTTTACCAGGTCTGAACGGCCTTACTCAAGCCAACGCCGGATTTCACTGGACTATCTGCCCACGGCACCTCCGAATTGAGTTCAATCGAAACGCAACTCCAGATACGTGTCTGTTCTCCTCCAGATCAGCGGCAGCCGTGCCATCCAGTATTTCCGGTTGATCGTCTGCCGCGCGTGCGCATGTTCTTCGGGCGGCAAAATGCGCGCCCGCGCCGCAAGCTCCGGTCCCCTAACCTTGCCATGAATCGTGCACGGAGCGACCCGCACCAAAGGCTTGTTGCGTATCCGCTTCACCTTCCCCATATCGCTTCGGGTCATCACATAAAGCTTGCCGCCATCTTCTCCAAACCAAACCGGAGTCGCCACACCCGCGCCGTTTTTGCGAAACGTGGTCAAAGATATATATTTTTGTCCCTGGACTGACATTGGAATCACATCCGTCATCGCGCACCCGTATAAATCCCAATTAGAAGCGGCCCAATTGATCCCGGCCTCTCTTCTGTGTTAAAAGCCATTCATGCGCAAATGGATGCGTGAGCGCTTACAGCGTCGCAAAAAGAAGCCCGCCGAGCCCTCCGATCAACCCGCTCCCGCCCCCCTGCAGCCCGCATATTTTGATGCCGAGCCGCAAACCGCTTCAGCCAATGAAAGCGAGAGCAGCGAATCGGAAGGATCCGCGCAGCCGCCGGATTTCGAGTCTGCTCCTGCCCACGCGAAGGCCGACTCGCCGCAACCACTATCGGCTCGCGACGAGCAACCGCAATCCGCGCCACGCTCTTCCAGGCAAGCAGCGCCGGCCAATCGCGGTCGCCGTCGACGGGGAGGCCGTGGTCGCGGCCCCCGTGGTCGCGAGCAAGCTGTCGCGCAAGCCTTTACCCCTGCCGCCGTCAAGGGATCGATTCCTTTAACGCCCACCGAATCTCCCGAAGAAGAATCTCCCGCTGCCGATTCCGAAATCGCCGCGACTCCCGCAACTCCTCGCGCAGCTCAGCCTGCATCAGCTCCGCGTCCCCCGAAAGGCATCGTCGTGCTCGCCATAGGTCTTCCGGGATCAGGCAAGAGCTCGTGGTTCAAGCGCCACAATGTTGTTCCGCTTTCCAGCGACATGATGCGCACATTGCTCTTCGATGATGTCCGCGAGCAGCGCTATCAGGATCTCGTATTCTCGAACCTGCGCTCCATGCTGAAAGCGCGGCTCATCGCCCGCCGGCCCATGAATTATGTCGACGCCACCAATCTCACCCCGAAGGAACGCGAACACTGGATCAAGCTGGCCAAGGATTACAACTACGAAGTGCACGCCGTTTTCTTTGACGTCCCGCTCGAAGTCTGCATCGAGCGCCACCACCGCCGCGACCGCGTCGTCCCCGACGACGCGATGCGCCGCATGGCCGCCAAGCTGAAGCCGCCCGCCTTCGAAGAAGGCTTCGCTAAGATCACCGTCGTCAGGGTAAAAAAGAAATCCGAAGAGTCCGCCAGCATCGAGAGCGCCCTTTAAGAGCGAATCGAAGGTGTGCCACCGAAACCTTGTCATGCTGAGCGAGGATTGAGCTTTGCAAATGCGAAGCTCGGCCGCAGTCGAAGCATCCCTGCCTTATCCGGCTGCGATGGTAGAAAACAGGGTAGTCAGCAGAGCCGCATAGCTTGCAGGTTACGCTTTCAGATGCGGCAGCATCTGCTTGAATGCCGGCGAAGCCGAAGACCGCATCAGCTCATAAATCATCATCTCGGTCGAAGAAATCACCGCGCCCGCGGCCCGCATTCTTTCCAGTCCAATTTTCCAATTCCATTCCGTACGCGAGCTCACTGCATCCGAGGCCACATGCACAATGTAGCCTTCGCGCAAAGCCGCCAGCGCGGTCTGCATCACGCAGATGTGGCTCTCCATACCGGACAGCAACAGCGTGTTGCGGTTTCCCGGCAGGCGCTTGAGCGCCGCGCAGAACACATCGCTGCCAAAACACGAGAACTTGTCTTTATCGATGGCGTTCGCCTCCGGCAGCAGGGAAGCGATCTCCGACACAGTCGTTCCCAGGCCCCGCGAATACTGCGTGGTCACCAAAGCCGGAATCTTCATCACTTCCGCCGCGCGAATCAGCAGCGTGGCATTGCGCACCAGTTCTTCTTTCCGGAAAATCGGAGGCAGCAATTTTTCCTGAATATCCACCACCACCAGCGCACATCGTTCTGCGTCCAAAGCCTGCCGTGCAACCTCGGCATAATCGGCAGCGGGCGTGGAGATGTTCTCAAAAACAGATGACATTCGCCCCTCCTGCGGGAGACATTTGAATTTGATTTTACGCCGGCAAAGAACGGGATGCCCGTCGTCATCC
>JASHTD010000362.1 GCA_030040725.1 Candidatus Sulfotelmatobacter sp.
AGCGCAAGCATAAAAGCGACGAGCCCGACGTGAGGCCATTCGCCCCAGGCACCATGCGGTCGCGGGAAACAATTTGCGGAATGCCATGAAGATAAAGACTCCGCAGTGAGTGTAGTTGTTTCCGGCTGTGCGGATTCGTGACTGACGTAATCAGGCGTTAACACTCATTGACCCCCGCCGGGGCATTTTGAGCGTAATCCGGATTTTGCGTCAACTAACGACCGCAACGCTGTGGTCTGTTCGGGGCCTTCGCTTCTATTTTGCGTGCGGTAGCAGCGTCTCGGCCCAGTCTGCAATGACTTGAGCAACGCGGTCTTCATGCCCCGCATACATATGACCTGCGCCTTCTATCAACGCTGTTGTTACGCTGCCTGGTCCGCTCTGCTGACGTTTCAGTGTGTCCTTCAGCCACATTAAATCCTTTTCGTCTCCAACGTCGCCATCGGTCCCGAAGAAGGCTAGAAGTGGGCAATGGACGCGAGTAATGCCTGGGTTCGTCGTCTGCGCGCCGAAGAAGTCTTTTAACTCGGGAGGGCTATCGACGAGGTCTACCAATGTTGCAGCGCTGACGAATGACGGGGATGAGCGCTTCGGGATTATTACAAGGTCGTCGGGTTGCCCATCAGCCATCATTTTTCTCGCTTGCGCAATCTGTTCTGGATCCGGCGCTCCAGCGTCGGCTTCGATCGGGCCAGAGGCGACAACCAGCCCAGCGACCCGGGAATCCTGGGTTTGCCATTGATACCTGCGAACGGCGCCCCAGCCATCGCTATGGCCGACCAGAATGACCTCGTTGAATCCGAGTCGTTGAGCAAAGTCGATCCACGCTGCCAAATCCAGCGTCTGTTCACTGGGTACTCCCCAATAGCCGCCGCCACGAATTCTTTTTTCGCCGCGCCACGCTTCTACATTTCCGATGTCATGCATTCGGGTATTGGCTGCGATCGTGGTGTAGCCCCGTTTTGCCAGGGCTCTGGCAATTTCTACATACGTTGGAAAATAGAAATTGACTCCCCACCCGTGAATCCAGATCACAGCGATCGGTTTCGCTGCGCTTTTTGGAGGGGCGAAAAGAGCGCCTGAATCGGCAACGTCGTCCTTGGTTTGGGCGTGGACTAGTTGCTCAGTTCCCTCTCCCGGACCTTGCTTGCCGGATTGAGCTGCCAAGCTCTGTCCATGAAAGGCGACGAAAGCCGCCGCTAGGGTGACGATTCGCCTGATGGATGACTTGATTTGGTTTGACATAGGATTCCCTGCTCTCCACTCCCGAGTCAATAGTGGCTACGCAGAGAACGCAGTGAAAGTTCTGAGAGATTAGATGAGGCACAACTGTTGAAAAACAGGCGTTAGCACTCAAAATGCCCTCCGCGAGTTCGGCTTGCCCATGCTTGCGTCGAGCGGCTTTCTGCCGTAGTTCCAATCCTGCGGCATAAGAAGGCCGTCGCCATGGGCAAGCAGAAACGTAAGCCGAACTACCGTCGCCGGTTGCTTCGACTGCCAGACCTCGATCATTGCAAGAGAGCGGTACTGAACAGCCTCGGTTCGGCAGCCTCGCGGCGGGTATACGAGTACGCCATCGATCAGTTCATCTCCTGGTACTGCTCCGAGCCAAGACTAGCCTTCAACCGTATTGCGGTCATGCGCTAGCCCTAAAATCCACAGTAAGACATCGCACGCCTCAACCGGCGCACCAACTTTCTTAAAGCCTCTTGCATTTCCGGTTTGAACGTCTCCAGTAGTTTCCAGACTTTTTGTGCTGGCCAAAAGTAAGACAGCACCCATCATCTGAGCCTCCGTGCACGCTTGTGCATACACTTGGCTCAGAGAGCACGCCGTCTTTGGCTGTGGAAAACTTAGGCTGGGGATTTGATGGGCAAATTAGGACACTACCAAATTGAGGGCGTGTTCTCTGGAACTTTAAACCTCTGCTATAATTCCCGCCCATGCCCTTCGCGGCGGATCTTCAATTAGGCCCTTACAAGATCATTTCTCTTATCGGCGCCGGAGGCATGGGAGAGGTCTATCGTGCACGCGACACACGCCTGCTGCGCGACGTGGCGCTGAAGGTTCTGCCGGCTTCTTTCACCAACGATCCTGAGCGCTTGCGGCGCTTCGAGCAGGAAGCGCGGGCGGTTGCGGCACTCAATCATCCCAACATTGTTTCGGTTTATGACGTCGGCTCGGCGGACGGCGTGCATTATATCGTCTCCGAGCTGCTCGAAGGCGAAACTCTGCGCCAGCGAATCACGCCCGCGGGAATGCCGGCGCGGCGTGCGACTGAGCTTGTCATCCAACTGGCGAATGGACTGGCGGCGGCGCACGAGCAAGGTATCGTACATCGCGACTTGAAGCCCGAAAACATTTTCATCACGCGATCAGGCAGGCTAAAAATTCTCGACTTCGGTTTGGCAAAGCTGCGCCGGGAACATAACGCGGATGAAACCATGGGATCACAAAGCGGGGCGCGGACGCAGGTCGGCCAAGTGCTCGGCACCGCAGGATACATGTCTCCGGAGCAGGTGAAAGGCGGGGCTACCGATCACCGCTCAGATATTTTCAGTTTCGGCAGCATTCTCTACGAAACGCTGAACGGGCAGCGGGCGTTCAAGCGCGACACCGGCGCCGAGACGATGGCGGCCATCCTGAACGAAGAGCCGCCGGATTTCGCCGGGCACAGCGGTGCCAATGTTCCGGCACTCGAGCGGATCATTCGCCACTGCATGGAGAAGGATCCCGCGCAGCGTTTCCAGTCGGCGCACGACATTGCATTTGCCCTCGAATCGCTGTCGGAAGTTTCCCAACCAGCGGCAACTGCGGTGCTGGCGCGTCGCACACGTTGGGTTCGTCCGGCACTCGCGGGTCTCGTTTTGTTGGCGGCGGGTCTCGCGTTCGGCTTCTGGCTGCATCCGGCCGCCGTGGAACTTCAACCCAAGCTACACCGCATCACGTTCCGGCGTGGAACGATTTGGAACGCGCGTTTCACTCCCGATGGCAACATAATTTACGGCGCCGCATGGGATGGCCGAGGGGAGGAATTATTCGCCGCCGAACACGGCAGCACCGAATCGCGTTCCCTTGGTTTGCAAACAACCGACATTTTGGCGATTTCCGGCGCCGGAGATTTGGCGGTTTCCACCAATCGCCACTTCGTCGAGGGGTTTGAGTTGGCGGGTATGCTGGCCCGCGCGCCCCTCGGAGGCGGTGCTCCGCGTGACATCGCGGAGGGTGTGGAGTATGCCGATTGGTCGCCGGATGGCACAAAATTGGCGGTCGTGCGCCGAGTTGGTGGAAAGGTAAGACTGGAATATCCGCTGGGAACCGTGCTCTACGAAACGGCGGGCTGGGTCAGCCATACGCGCGTGTCTCCGGATGGGAAGATAGTGGCGTTCATCGATCACCCGAATGCGCGAGACGATGCGGGTGCAATTGCTGCGGTGGACATGCAGGGCAAGAAAAAGACGCTCAGTGGACAGTTCGTCAGCGCACAAGGTCTTGCCTGGTCGCCGGGAGGGAACGAGGTTTGGTTCACTGGAACTACTTCGGGATCGAGCCGCGAGCTGCGGGCTGTTTCGCTTTCCGGAAAGGAGCGGCTCATCTATTTGGGGACAGGGACCCTGACCCTACAGGACATTTTCAAAGACGGCCGGGTTCTATTTTCGCGGGATGACTTGCGGGCCGGCATGATCGGCCTGGCTCCAGGCGAAACCAAAGAGCGCGATCTGAGCTGGCATGACTGGACCGTTCCGCGGGATCTGAGCGACGACGGTAAGATTGTTGCATTTGACGAAACCGGGGAAGCGGGCGGCGAGACCGGGGGGATTTTTGTACGCCGAACCGACGGCTCTCCTGCCGTTCGCCTTGGTGACGGACGCACTCCCGAGCTATCACCCGCCGGGGACCGGGTCTTGGCAATCAATCTCACCCAGCCGGGGTTGGTTCTGGATCTACCCACGGGTGCTGGCGAGCCACGGACGATTTCGACGGGAGATGTCCGGGTCCAAAGGGCATTTTTCTTCCCCGACGCAAAACATATTCTTGAGTTAGGGAGCACCAAAGGCGGTCATGCTCTTCGGTTGTGGATTCAGAATTCTGAAGGCGGAACGCCTACACCGATCAGCCCAGAGGGAGTGACAGTGGGGTATCGCAGTTGCATTTCGCCGGATGGCAAACAGGTGGAGGCACAAGATCCTCAGGGCAAAATCACGATCTACCCGGTGACTCCCGGACCGGCCATTCCGGTACGGGGCATCGAGCCCGGCGATGTAGCTATCACATGGACGCCAGACGGAAAAGCGCTGTTAGTCGGACGCCGCGAGGTTCCAGCCCGCGTCTTCACGGTCGACCTGGCGTCAGGACAGCGCAAGCTGTTCAAAACCGTTACCCCAGCCGACCCTACGGGCTTGTTCGCTGACCAGCCGCCGCAGTTTTCCCGTGATTTGAACAGCTACGTATACAGCTACCAGCGGATCACCTCCGACCTTTATGTCGTGGACGGACTGAAGTAGGACAAGCAGTCACGAAAGTTCGTTTGGCTCCACACCCAAATGCAATAAGCCGAAGATGCCAATGCGAGTCAAAGCGGGGTCAATTGGCGATAAATCCTGATTACGCTCATTGAGGTCAATGAGTGCTAACGCCTAGTTACAACCGTTGGGGACTGCCTTTTGCCGAACCGTTCGGAGTACACTCGCTCTATGCAGCGCAAGTGCACTTTTCCGCACTCGCAACTGTCGTGGTGCTCCTCGGCTGCGCGAGAGGAGATATGCATCGTTGCAGGGCCGGTGAAGATATTGGCGACGTTGAGTTGCGGCACCAACGCAAAGCGGATGCAATGTATCGAGATGTGGCGCGGCAAGATCCAGACTCCCTAACCAATGCAGGCGATCATGCTACGGTTCTAATCTATGCAGGGAGGATTGAAGCTCGCCTGCACCAACCAGAATCGGCACGTCGGGACCTTGAGCAGGCGCAGAAGATGTTGGAGGAATCAATAGCGGTGAGCCCGAAAAACAAGCACTTTTCCAACAAACTGGAAGAAGCCAGAGCAGTGCTCAAAGCGTTCCCGAACGACACATCTCCTCTCGTTCCTCACTAACGGAAAGCTGCAGTGATTCGACGATCAATGATAGCTCGGTGGGATCGCAGATTTCTCAATTTACGTAACCAGGCGTTAGCACTCATTGACCCTCAATGACTGAAATCGGGTTTTCTCGGCAGCTATCCAAACGACACGGTGAATCCGAGCGTTGGCTATAATGTCCGTCGTGTGGCAAAAGTTCCATGTCCTGACCC
>JASHTD010000363.1 GCA_030040725.1 Candidatus Sulfotelmatobacter sp.
GCAATCTGCTGGAGAACGCCCCCACCGACTGGGATCGGCGGGCCATCACCCGCGTCATGATTGAAGAGATGCGGCATGGCTGGCAGATGTGCGCCCTGCTGGTCGATCACTTCGGATATTCGGGTAAAGTCGAAGCGCAGAAAATGCTGGAGCGGCGCGCGTTTGAGAATAAGCGCCTGCTGGGCGCGTTCAATGTCGATGTCGATAATTGGATGGACTTTTTCACCTATACCGATTTTGTTGACCGCGACGGAAAATTCCAGCTGCAGATGCTGAAGTACTCGGCCTTTGCGCCGCTGGGGCGGTCGATGTCGTACATGCTGCGCGAAGAAGCGTTTCACATGGGGACGGGCAACGACGGCATCCGGCGTGTGGTGGAAGCGGGCGTGCTGCCGGCGTGGCTGATTCAGAAGTACCTGAATAAGTGGATTTCGAGTTCGTACGATCTGTTTGGAACCGATCATTCCTCGTCGGCGCACTGGGCGTACGTTTGGGGCGTAAAAGGCCGTTATGACGAGCCGAAAAACGACAAGGCAGCCGACCTGGACGATCTCAACGATTACAACCGCCATCTTTATCGCGACGAAGTTGCCGGGCTGATCGAGCGCTTCAATAATTCGCTCAAGCCGGCCGAACCGAAGCTTTACGCGCCGGATATCAAGTTCAATCGATTTATTGGGCGCTGGGCGAACCAGAAATTCCACGCCAAGACGGGCGAACCGCTCGATGATCGGGCGTATGAAGAGCACGTGAAGGAATACATGCCGGGGCCAGCGGACCGGAAACTGTTGCTCGACATCATCGAGACGGAAAAGAAATGGATTGCGGAAAAGACCGGCGCACGCGACCCGCTGGCGTCGATTGGAGAAGTAAGAAAGTCTGCAATCAATTTGTAGCGCAACGATTCACCGCGGAGTTCACAGAGGACACAGCGAGGGATGGCAACAACGGTACAGACAACGTTTAGCAGGCTGTCGGTTGAATTGGTGCGGTCATGCGCGCGGATCGCGCTTCGGAACCCGCCTCTGAACGTTATTGATATTCCGATGATGGAAGAGCTAGTGGAAGCGCTGGCCGTCATTGAGCAGCGGAGCGATGTGTCAGTGGTCGTCCTGACTGGGGAAGGGGGGAGTTTTTCTGCTGGGGTCAACGTTGCGGATCACACCGTCGACAAAATCGAATCGATGCTGGAGAAGTTTAATGCGGTGATTCGAGCTGTGGTTGCGACGAAAAAAGTCACGATTGCCGCGGTTTACGGGAATTGTCTGGGCGGCGGGGCGGAACTCGCTATGGTTTGCGACATGGTGTACACCAGTGCATCGGCGAAATGGGGATTTCCTGAGATCAAGTTGGGATGCTTTCCTCCGGTAGCATGCACGGCGTTGGCCGGACTGGTCGGGCAAAAGCGTGCGGCAGAACTGATTTTGACAGGCCGTATGATCGATGGAATGGAAGCGGCTCAAATCGGCTTGGCGTGTTGCGCGTCGGAGGATGAGAAGTTGAAGGCAGCGGTCGAGAGCAGGATTGAGGAAGTGCTTCGGTTGAGCCCGGCAGCTCTCGCGGTCACAAAAAAGGCCTGTTACGCGTGGGATGCAATGCATTTCGATAAAGGCTTGGCGCGGGCGGAAAAGATTTATCTGGAAGAGCTAATGAAGACGGTGGACGTGCACGAAGGGATTCGCGCGTTCATGGAGAAGCGCACGCCGAAGTGGGCAGGAAAATAATGGCACTGAAAAAGCAGGTTCCTCACCGGTCCTTCGGACCAGTTCGGAATGACATCCCTTTTATGCTCGCCGCAACCCTCGTTCTGAGATGAATTACGAGATTAATCCGGAAGAAGTGAAGGCGAAGCTTGATCGAGGTGATGATTTCACGCTGATTGATGTGCGCGAGCCATGGGAGTTTGAGCGCTCCTATATCGATGGCGCGAAACTGATGCCGATGGGCGATGTGCCGTCGAGGGCACATCAGGAACTGGATCCGGAAGATCACATAGTCGTGATCTGCCATCACGGAGTGCGTTCGATGAATGTAACGGCCTGGCTGCGGCAGCAGGGATTCGAAAAAGCGCAATCGATGCGCGGCGGGATCGACGCATGGTCGCGGCAAGTGGATCGAAGCGTGCCGACGTATTAGAGGAAGTGAAAGTACCGGCATGAGGCGGGTTTCTCACGAGGCCTTCGGCTCGATTCGGAATGACAAGGCGTCAAGTATTGCTCGTAGCTCAGAGCTCCTAGCTCCTTATGAAAAAAGAACTCGTCGAACTCAAGGTTAACGGCCGCGATCACGAGCTGGCTATCGAGCCGAGCGCATTGCTGCTGGATGTGTTGCGGCAGGATTTGCAGCTGACCGGGTCGAAGCGCGGCTGCGACGATTCTTCCTGCGGTGCGTGCACGGTGCTCATCGATGGCGTCGCCATGCTTTCATGCACGCTGCTGGCGGCAAGTTGCGAGGGGCAGGAGATCACGACCATCGAAGGCGTGAGCGAGCACGGCAGCCTGGCGGCCATTCAAAAAGCTTACGGAGACTGGGGCGGAGCGCAGTGCGGTTATTGCACCCCGGGATTTGTCATGACGGTGAAGTCTCTCCTAGCGGAAAATCCCGATCCGACGGAGGAAGATGTTCGCCAGGCATTGAGCAGCAATCTTTGCCGCTGCACCGGCTACAACCAGATGTATGAGGCGATCCGGGCGGCGGTTGCGGCGGAACGGGAAGGAATTGCGGCGGCGAAGTGATCCGCTGGGAAAAGCAGATTCCTCGCTTTGCTCGGAATGACAAATCATTTGTGGCTTCAAACAGCGTTCGTGAATGAATAACGGATTCTCCATCATCGGCAAGCGCACCGCGCTAGTTGACGCGGCCGAGAAAACTACCGGCGCGGGGAAGTACACCGACGATCTCAGCGTATCTGGAATGCTGACCGGCAAGATTCTGCATTCACCGTACCCACATGCACGAATTAGAAGCATCGACACGAGCCGCGCCGAGCAACTCGATGGAGTGGTCACGGTTGCGATCGGCAAAGACGCCCCCAACCCTTTTGGCATTCTTCCCGTAGGCCATGATGAGCATGCGCTGGCGGTCGATAAAGTTCGCTATGTGGGCGACAACGTGGCCTGCGTGGTTGCCGTTTCGGAGGCGATTGCCGAAAAAGCGCTGGAACTGATCGACGTGGATTATGAGGTGCTGCCGGCTTATTTCGATCCGGAAGAGTCGATGAAGGCGCAGGCCGATTTCATCCACGAGAATAAGCCGGGCAATATCGAAAAAGATTATCACCACGTTTTTGGCGACCCCGGGAAAGGATTCTCCGACGCCAACCAAATCGCTGAGGCCCGCTTCATCGCGGGCGAGGTCACACACGCGGCGATGGAGCCGCACTCCACGCTGGCATCGTTCGAACTGGATCCTCATACCGGCAAGATGGGTCGCCTGACCGTCTGGTCTTCGACCCAAGTTCCTTATTATTTGCAGCACAAGTTGTCGCTCGTGCTCGAAATGCCGATGCAGCAGATTCGCGTGATCAAGCCCCTCGTCGGCGGAGGATTCGGCGGCAAGAGCGAAGTGATTCCGCTGGAGATCATCGCTGCGGTAGCAGCTCGCAAAGCGAGAGCTCCCGTGAAGATCACTTACACGCGCGAAGAAGTATTCTGGGCGCATCGCGGACGGCCGCGGACGATTGTCGACCTCAAGACCGGTGTCAAAAACGATGGCCGCATCACCGCCGTGAAGGCGCGCGTAGTACAGGACGGTGGAGGGTATTGCTCGTACGGCGTGGTAACTATTCTTTATTCCGGTGCGCTGCTCGGTGCGCTCTATGACATTCCGAACATTCAATATGACGGCTACCGCGTGCTTACCAACAAGCCGGCGTGCGGCGCCATGCGTGGGCATGGGACGGTCAACGTTCGCTTCGCGTTTGAATCGCAACTCGACGAACTAGCGGCGAAGATTGCAATGGATCCGGCAGAGGTTCGCCGTCGAAATCTGCTCATGCCGCCGTGCATCACGGTGAATGGATTGCGGGTGCAGAGTTACGGATTGCCCGAATGCATTGAAAAAACCGTCGAGCGTTCGGGATGGAAGCAACGCAAAGGCAAACTGCCCAGGGGACGCGGATTGGGCATCGCATGCAGTCACTATGTAAGTGGGGCTGCGAATTCGATTATTCGTTCCGATATGCCGCACTCGACGGTGAATATCAAGATCGACCGGGACGGCGGGGTTGTCGTTTACACGGGCGCGTCGGAAATCGGCCAGGGTTCCGACACTATGGTTGCGCAGATTGCCGCCGAAGTGCTGGGCTGTTCTCTCGGCCGCGTGCGCGTGATCGCTGCCGATACCGATCTGACGCCGATTGATCTTGGTTCGTATTCCAGTCGCGTCACATTCATGAACGGGAACGCTACTCTGCGGGCAGCCGACGAGGTGAAAAAGCTGATTGCTGCAGCGGCCGCAAAGAAAATGAACTGTGCTCCGGAAGAACTTATCTTTCGTCACGATGTGGTGAAAAAGCGAGATACGCAAGCTGGGCGCGATGGCACCGGTGCCACACAGGAAGGCCCAAGTGTTTCAGGACGGGTGGAAGGTCAGATTCTCCGCGGCTCTTTGCAGCAGAAACGAAAAGAGGAAGGTCCGAAAGACTGGATGAGCTTTGAAGAAGCCGTGGTCGCGGCCATCGATTTTCATGGGGCGCTGACGGGCACCGGTTCTTACGCGCCACCACCGGAGGCGCGCGGAGGCAAGCATAAAGGCGGCGGAGTCGGGCCTTCACCGGCATATTCGTACTCGGCGCAGGTCGCGGAAGTGAGCGTCGACGAAGAAACTGGGGAAGTGACAGTCCACAAGGTCTGGGCGGCGCATGATTGCGGACGCGCGCTGAATCCGGTTTCCGTAGAGGGCCAGATCATCGGTTCGGTCTGGATGGGCATGGGCCAGGCTTTGGCCGAAGAAATGGTCTGGAAAGATGGCATGCTGATGAATCCCGGGTTGCTCGAATATCGCAGCCCGTCGTCGATTGAATCGCCGGAGGTCGAACCGATCATTGTGGAGAGTGTCGACCCGGAAGGACCGTTTGGGGCGAAGGAATGCAGCGAAGGATCACTGGCGGCGACAATTCCGGCGATTGCAAATGCGATTTACGATGCGGTCGGCGTGCGCTTGCATGAATCGCCGTTTACGCCCGAGCGCGTGCTGGCGGCGTTGCGCGCGAAGAAAAAGGAAAAAGCTTTGAATCTGACGGAAGGCGTCGATCCAACCGATCCGGTCCGCTTTCGCGAGCATGGCGGTTCGTTGTGCTTTAAAAGCAGAGGACCGCAGCGGCATGCGCTCGATCCGGCGCACCGGCAGGCGCCTGCTTCTGCGGGAGGTGCGGATTGAGCCTGCCCGAATTTCGATTGCTGCGGCCGCACGCTGTTGAAGAAGCGGTGATGATGCTTGAGCGACATGCGGGAAACATTCGCGTGCTGGCGGGCGGCACAGATTTGATTCCGTCGATGCGACAGAAATTATTCGAGCCCCCGTACGTAGTCGATTTACGGGGAATCGCAGAGCTGCGTGGAATTCGGCGGCAGTCTGATGGGGGAGTTGAAATTGGTGCTCTGAGCCCGCTCAGCACGATCGAGAGATCGGTTTATCTTCGCGAGCATTTTCCCGTGCTCACCGAGGCCGCAGGAACGGTGGCTTCGCCGGTGATCCGCAACATGGGTACGATCGGCGGAAATATCTGTCTTGACACACGCTGCCTCTGGTACAACCAGTCGCTGGCGTGGCGGAAGGGATGCGGCTTCTGCATCAAAAAGGATGGCGATCTCTGCCATGTTGCGCCGGGAGGATTGAAGTGTTGGGCAGCGTTTTCGGGCGATACTCCTCCGGCCTTGCTTTGCCTCGATGCAGAGATTGAAATTGCCAGCATAAACGGCACGCGGCGTATGCCATTGCGTGAGTTCTACACCGGTGACGGAATCATTTACCGCAAATTGCAATCGAACGAATTGGTCACGCGAGTGTTTCTCCCGGCGGAGTCAGCCGGATACCGCGGGGTCTATCGCAAGCTGCGGGTTCGCGGATCGATCGACTATCCTTTGGCCGGAGTCGCGATTGCGATGAAACGCTCGAATGGGCACGTGTCCGAGGCGCATATTGCCATCACCGCGGTGAACCCCGCGCCGTTGCTGGTGAAAGGCGCAAGCGAGTTGCTGGCCGGAAAGATGGTTGATGAGGCTTTGGCGGAAGCGGTCGGCGATATTGCGGCGCGCACTGCAAAGCCACTTACTACTTCTGCGCTCACGCCAGAATACCGGCGGGAGATGATTCGAGTCTTCACCAAGCGCGCTATACTTGCCGCTGCGCAAAACTGAACCTGAATTCCCACCGCCACCGAATGATCACCGACTGCCACATTCATATCCAGCCGATGGAGATGTTCAAGCCACACGCGTTGGAGTTGATGAAAAAGAAGCGGGCGAATTTCGATCAGATCGCGGAGTTCTGCCGCTCTCCTAAAGCCTTCCTGAATTACCTGGATGCATGTGGCATCGATCGCGCCGTGCTCATCAATTATGTTGCGCCGGAGGTGATCGGCTTCACGAACGGAGTGAATCAATTTATTGCCGATTACGTGAAAGAGGATTCAGGCCGCCTGCTTTCATGCGGCAGCCTGCATCCGCGGCATACAACGAACGTTCTCGCCGATATGGAGCAGATCTTGCGGTTGGGAATCCGCATGATCAAGATTCATCCTCCGCATCAGCTTTTGTTTCCGAACGATTATCTGAATGGGGTGAAGGAGCTGGAAATTATTTATCGCGCGGCGGAGGCGAATGGCGTGCCGGTGATGTTTCACACCGGAAC
>JASHTD010000364.1 GCA_030040725.1 Candidatus Sulfotelmatobacter sp.
CCTTCCCGTTCCGAAACTGTGGGTGCCCCGCTCTCGCGTTCCGTGCGAGGGCGGGTACCACAGCGGCCTACGCTGCCGGTTTTGACGCTACCGAAAATCTCATTCTACAAACAGCATCGTTCCCGCCCTTGCAAAAACGCAAGGACGGGGCACCCACCGTGTGAATAGCGCAAGCGAAAAACGAGATCAGAAGGATGGGCCACCCGCCCGGAAACGCAGCCACCATCAACGAGAAAAATTATCCGACCGTGGTAGGCATTTGGGCTCGCCGCTATGACTTCGCCGCCCCAGGTCACCGGGAAGCTGCATATGTGGTCTTCTGGCGTGTACTTACAATTGCGTATCGCTTCGGGCGGTGTGCTCGCAAGTCTTCGCCTCGTATCCTCTTCGTCCAGATCGGCCACAGCAAAACGGACGCTGGTAGACTCTTTCCATGTGTGGTATGGGCGATCCATCAGCGCTTTAATGAGCCGCATCGGGACCTCAAAAACTGTTGCCACTGAGCTGTTTGAAGAACTCCAGGTAGCATCGGATGTGAGATCGAGGGTGCTGCCGTCGGCAAACGTGCCGGTGAAGCAGTGGAGGGGTCAAGGTCGAATATGGTGAGGCAACGCTGTAGAAGCAGGTTCTTCCCTCTTTTTAAGTCGCATCACGAAATAAAGGCCGACGGCTGTCAGCCCCAGGCCCCATGCAAGCCCTAATGGATACCACCACCACCCATGCCCCCCAGCCACTGTATCCAGTAATACTAAGAAATAGGCATTTGGCGACAGGCGGTGCCTCTGTGGGAATATCGAATAACAGATGAACAGGCCGTAAAAGAGGCACCCCCACCCAATAACCCGATCAAAGAGCGTCTTCCCAGTCCTGTGCTCCGCACCTTTTCGACCGGCCCTTCTGTCAAGCGCGAAGCCGATGAGGAACCACATTACCGCGATCGCAAAAAGATAATGCAGATCGTAGCCTGTCCAATAAGTACTGGGACCCCATAACTGGTCGCGTGTATCTCCCAGAAGGGCCCATGCCGGCGCATTGAACGCGTAATCCAGATATCTCGCAGCGGCTGCACCATCCTGGATACCTTCGTAGGTTCCATGTGTCGCTACAAGCCTTCGGACTTGAAGATCGCCGAGGTGGAGGAGCAGTATACCCAATATCACGTTCGCAAGGGGAAGAGCGATTCGAAAACGCATATGTGTAGTCACAGCTCTCGATTTATTGTGGAGAAATGATATTGTTTAGAATCCAATTCGTAATGTCTATGGTTTCGGTTCCGGGCGGGTGGCCCGGCCTTTCACGCCTTGTTTTCTCCTTCCCGTTCCGAAACTGTGGGTGCCCCGCTCTCGCGTTCCGTGCGAGGGCGGGTACCACAGCGGCCTACGCTGCCGGTTTTGACGCTACCGAAAATCTCATTCTACAAACAGCATCGTTCCCGCCCTTGCAAAAAACGCAAGGACGGGGCACCCCACTCATGGTAGCCTCGGGGTTTCAAAGCCTGGGCCACCCGTCCCAGGGAAGGCTATTTTGACCTACAGCAGAGGTGAGCGATATCCGTGTTTCACCGACCAACATCAAAGCCAACCGGTTCTTGCGAGCCTCCTTAGGCTACCTGCGCGGGTCGCGAGTGCCTGTGCCATCCTTCGCCGTATAGTCAGCCCATGCCGATGGCGCGAGTTCGTCGAACCTGCAACTGCGAAAAAGGCCGTTGAGACAACGCAGATGAATATCAAACGCCCGTTTCACGGATGCACCGGCGGACTGCACAACACAAGTCTCGAGCGTATTTTGGGGAAGCTTAAAAACGCCGTGACTGATGTATACCTTGTAGTCCTGACTGCCGCACGAGCCCCAGTCGAATCTCGACGCGTCTTTCCGGGCCGTGACCGCGTCGCTCCGGGTCGTGACCCCGTATCCGCGGGGAACGAAGTACCGGTTTCCACTGGAGTCTAAACGTTCCATCCTAATTTCGAAGACCCCCGTAAAACTTCCTTCCAGCTTTCCATTTCGAATTTCGAAAATCGCACGGAGGTTCCACGAACGCACTCCGATGTAAGAAAGAGTCCTATAAAAAAATTCTGGGTGCCTGTCCAGTAACTGAATCCGTGTCTGCCGAGTCATGATCCGTGGCAGCAGAGTCATGATCTGAAGAGAGAACGTGCAATTTTGCGGGTTGCATGTGGACCCAACGTGGCCGCCGTTACGAATCACGATGTCGCGAACCTCGGGAAATCCGGCGGTCGCGAAGTCAAGGGATTTCAGGTCGGCAAAGAGGGCCTCTGCTCTCCGGCGCTGATAGACGGAGTCGATATACAAGAAGAGCCAGCTGCCAACAATCGCTATGAGGATCAGCCCCGCCAACCATCGTAAGGCGACACGGAATCGACGGCGGGGATGAGTTTCTTTTGAGTGGATGTCGGTCACCTCAAATAGTCTAGACCCCACTGAAAGTCCCTAAGTTCCCAGCACAGTGACGTAAGCAAGCGATTACATTCAAGATTCGGGTCTGGCCCCGCTCTTGGTTCTGGCGGAATCGGGGTCAAGCGGATGTTGAAAAACGGCAGGTCGCCGTGGAGCTACAATGATCTTGCCGGGCGAAACGGAAGCGGGCACTGCGGGGACGCAACCATGCCGAGGGATAACCCGGAGGGCTCATCGAGCCGATGTTCAGCAGCGCGGGAGCCAATGCTCTCGCGCTGCACACTGACAACGGCAAAAAGTCATCGGACGATAGACCCAATGCCTCGAAAATCCCCGCCCCGCAGGGGCGGAATCTACACTAACGGAGAACGTCGCTTCTCCATTTCACGCTGAGCCAGCACAGTCAGAAGCGTTGCTACCAATATCCCAATACCAAAGGAAAATTTATCGATTCTCTTATGGACGGGTGGCCCACCCTTTGGTTTTTTGCTGACATCACCACGACAGAGGGTGCCCCATCCTTGCGTTCTTTGCAAGGGTGGGTACCGCGAACCTATTACTCTTTCGCTTTTTCTGACTTATAAGTTGGGGTCCTTGCCGCCCACCCCCTCCGGCTTCCCTCAGGGCAGGCTCTCTCGCACAAAACGCGGAAGGATGGGGCACCCCACCGGGAGGTTCCCGCAAGTTGCTGCGGCCCGATAAGTCTGGGCCGCCGGACAGTCCGGGGGCGGCTGTCCCTACGTGTTTCGCGATCTTGCGCGGCGCTGGGGTGTTATTGCGCGCGAGATTCACCGCGGCCTTGCCAAGAGCAGGTTCCTCACCCGCGCTGCGCGCGCGTTCGGAATGACAGATTGTTTGGAGATGGCCGGTTGACTGCAGTGCTGGAAGCGCGGTGCCACCCAAAGTCATTGGGCCACAAAAATCGCAGCGCCCGAAGTCGCAGAGGGGGGACTCGGCAAAGGTGGCGGTCCCACGTCTCGCAAAAGCGGCGAGACCCTTCGACTTCGCTCAGGGCAGGCTATGGGGCACCCGGCGTAAATCCCCACTCAAGCCAAAAGCGGGCTTGAATGGGGCACCCGGCCTCTCGTTGCTCGGCGTCGCGCGTCGGAATGACAACGTTTGCGGATGGCCTGCGCCTGGGGGGATTTCCACATTGGGAATGTTTATCTGACCTTTCGTGCGGCGAGTGGCGGATTCCATACTGATTGAATGGTTGCGGAAGGGGTTGAGGCAGTGTGGTATCTCGTCCCACCCGAAAACCGCGTTGGGTGGGGCACCCGCTTGGATGGGCATGCTCCGTGGCGACGATAGGGATCCTTCGGCTGCGGTTGCGCTTCGCGAAGCGAAGCACAATCCTCGCTCAGGATGACGAGGTGTGAGGTCCTCGCTCAGGATGACAGGGGTGAGGTCCAAAGAGAGCCCTGGATGGGGCACACGCGCAATTTGGAAGCGAGCCAAACGCGCGGGTTATTGCGTCGCGGCGTCTCTTAATAAAAGCTGCGCGACGCATCACGCGGCTCCCTCAGGTCCTTCGGCGACGGTACGGCTGTCGCCTCAGGATGACAGTGCGTGGTGGCGGTAGGGATCCTTCGGCTGCGGTTGCGCTTCGCGAAGCGAAGCACAATCCTCGCTCAGGATGACAGGGGTGAATCAGGTGACAGCGCTTGCACTAAAGGAGCAGGTGGGCATGGGTGGCGATGGAGTTGGTGTGGGGAGTGGGATCACGATTTGGGCTGTGGCGGAGGAAAGTCCGGAGAAACTTACTGCCAAGCAGTTGGGGGAGATTGCGGAGGCGGAGTTTATTGCCAAGGCGGTGGGGATGGGGTTTGTGGTGGCGA
>JASHTD010000365.1 GCA_030040725.1 Candidatus Sulfotelmatobacter sp.
GTTTGCTGGTGGCAAGTTCGACTCTATGCCCGGCACAAAATTCAACGGCATCCACATCATCCGCGACTAAACAGCTAGCTTTGATGGAGGCCGAGAAGACCCTGATCACTGCGAAAATGCACGACGACGGGGCTTACTTCAAGCGTACGCTCAGCGATGATTTCGCATTCGTCGGTGTCGACGGGCAGTTGCTGCAAGGGCAAGAGGCAGTCGATAGCCTGGGAGACTCCGATCTGGCCGAACTGATGCCCTATGACATGAAAGTCGTATTTGCCGGAGAAAACACAGCCATCGTTACCTACGACGCGATCGTGCGCGAGAAGCCGCAGGAGGATCAAGGCCCTCCGCCGAGATACCAGCATTTTAGCTCGGTATGGATGAAGCAGGGGGACTCGTGGAAGCTGACATTCCAGCAGGCGACGCCGACCAAATGGGGCGACTGGTAACGATTCGCCGAGTGCCAAATTCCCGTTCCCGATTGAATAGAAGCGTTGACTGCAGGGATGCTCGCGTCTAGAATCCGCCTGCCGACTGTGACGATTCGCTGTCCGGAGCGTCAATTTGGCAGCGGAATCAGAAATTGAGTCGCGAATGCCTAAAGAATTGTGTCGCGCCGGCAGAGGCGATTGCATTTCGCCATCGGCAGTCGGGACGTCTAAAGAAGCGGCCTGAGGGGGATCATGAAGAAGACAGGAATGATGTTGGCAATTCTTGTGATGTGCGCTACAGGGGCCTTGGCACAGAATGAACCTCCGAAGCCAGCTCCCGAACTGAAGAAGCTCGATGTATTTGCCGGCTCCTGGACGCTGGAAGGAAGCATGAAGCCGGGAATGATGGGTCCAGGCGGATCGATGACGGAGAATGAGAAATGTGAGTGGATGGAGGGCAATTTCTATCTCGTTTGCAACTCGAGCTTCAAAAGCTCCATGGGCAACGGCGTTGGATTGTCTGTAATGGGATATTCGACCGACGACAAGGCTTACACCTACCGCGAGTTCAACAGCTTCGGCGAATTTGATGACTCGCGGGGCTCGCTCGATGGCGATAACAAGTGGACGTGGACAAGCGAAGAGAAAATGGGCGACAAGACAATGAAGGGGCGGTTCATCATGAAGATGACTTCAGCCACGTTCTATACCTTCACATTCGATATGTCGCCCGACGGGACAACCTGGAATACGGTGATGGAAGGGAAAGCGACCAGGAAATAACGCTCTTGTTCGCTTCGACGGCCCAATGAATGTCATTCCGAACCCGGTCGAGACTCGGTGAGCAAGTCCTAAGCGACTGAGCGTAGCCAAGAAGCGAAACGGAAACCTGCTTTTCTGCCCCGTTCTGAACGCGTCTTCATCACATCACGCCAACCGCCTCGCCAGTTATAATCCTTAGTTCAGTCTTCACTCGACATTTCCACTGTAAGGATGCACCTTGCTCGACTTCTTAGGCGATCTACGACGAACCCACATGTGCGGGGTTCTGCGCGCTTCCGACGCAGGTAAAAAAGCTGTGCTCATGGGATGGGTCAATCGCCGCCGTGATCACGGCAATTTGCTGTTCATCGACCTGCGCGACCGCACTGGCGTTGCGCAAATTGTTTTTAATACCGACCGCGACCGTGCAGTTCACGAAAAAGCCGAAACTCTGCGCAACGAATATGTCATCGCCGCAATCGGAACGGTGAAGCTGCGCGATGCCAATACGATCAATCCAAACATGCCGACCGGCGAAGTCGAACTCGTCGCTGACGAACTGCGTATTCTGAATGAGTCGAAGCTGCCGCCATTCTTGCCCAGCGACACCGCGTTGACCAACGAAGAAACCCGTCTGAAATATCGTTACATTGATCTCCGTCGCGACGCGATGCAGTTCAACATCGAGACGCGCCACAAAGTTGCCAAGGCGATTCGCGATTATTTGTCGGAACAAGGGTTTTTCGAAATCGAGACGCCGTTCATGACCCGCTCCACGCCCGAGGGTGCGCGCGATTATCTGGTTCCGAGCCGCGTACAGCCAGGAACGTTCTATGCGCTCCCGCAGTCGCCACAAATGTTCAAGCAGATTCTGATGATCTCCGGCTTCGACAAATACTTTCAGATCGTGCGCTGTTTCCGCGACGAAGATCTGCGCGCCGACCGCCAGCCCGAGTTCACCCAGATCGATCTTGAGATGTCGTACCCGCAGCCAGAAAGTGTGTGGGCCATCGTGGAAGGATTTTTGACGGCGGCGTTCGCGGCTGCTGAGTATGAAATCAAGACTCCATTTCCTCGCATGGATTACGACGAAGCTATTCGTTTGTATGGCATCGACAAGCCCGATTTGCGCCTGCCGCCGTTCACTGACGTGCGCGATTGTTTTTCGCCCGAGAATCTGAACGATCTGGCCATCAATCCCAACCTGCCGGTGATTGCCATTCGCATTCCGAAGGTCGGCGAGCTCTCGCGCAAAGAACGCGACGATATCAAACCCCTATTCCACTCCAAGGGTGGCGCGCGGGTCTACGAGGATTTCAAGCGCATCGCGAACCGATATGCCGCGGCAGCCGAGGCGATCGCGAAAAAGACTAGCATGCAGGAAGGCGATCTGATTGTGTTGGTGGCGGGCTCGGCGCAGGCGTCTTCAGGAAAAGAAGAAACTGCATTTGCTCCGCATCGCAAAGTCACGCCGCAAGAATTGGCGATATATATCTCGGCGGGATTGTTGCGCCTTGCTCTAGCGCAGAAATATGCCGACCGTCACGAGTGTTTTAAAAAAGGCGACTTCCGATTTCTGTGGGTCACGAATTTTCCCATGTTCGAGTGGGATGAAGCCGAGAAGCAGTGGATGGCCGCGCATCATCC
>JASHTD010000366.1 GCA_030040725.1 Candidatus Sulfotelmatobacter sp.
TGAGGGATGCTGCGCGTCGTGCAGAATCGTGTTGGTTGCGGAAACGAAGTTGCGCTCGAATCTGATTTCTTCCCCCGTATTCAGGTTTCGATCGAAGCGCGGGAAATTACTACTGGAAATCTCCAGCCGCAGCGCGTGTCCACGAAGCAACACATTGCTCGTTGCCCACAGGTCGAGTGTAATTTCGTAAACTTGCCCCGGGTTCATCAGTTCTGCATGCTCCGGCGAGGCACGGTAACGCATGCGGAGAATGCCTTCGGTAAGATCCTGCGCAAATCCATCGGGCGCAACATCGACCAGCTTTCCCGTAAAATCCGTGTCAACCGCTGAGGATTTCACAAAAAGATCGGCTGTGACCGGTCCGGTCACCTCCACGTCATGCTGCAACGGTCCGGTCGAGTAAATCAGCACGTCATCGCGATTTTCCACGGGACGCTGGTCGCGCGGACCCGGCTCCATGTGGTTCTCGTCGCAGCACAGCGGACCGCCGATCGTGGGCGCAGGATTTGCCGGGTTGTAAACATAGGTGTCCGCGATTTCCGATTTCGGCGCCGAGGTAGAAAGCGAGCCATCCCCGCGCAACGAGTTTGCTTTACCCGCCGAATGCAGAAAATATTTTGTGAGCTTCGCCTGCGGCGGAGGCCAATCATCCTCTTGCCGGTATTCGTTCGCGCCCATCACGAACAGCTTCACAGGTTTGTCCTTCGCAAATTCATTCTGGATGCCTTTGAACAGAAAGTCATACCAATCGAGGATGACGTTCGTGTATCCGTTTTCTATAGCGTGGGGACCAAAGTCGACGTCGCCAATCCTTCGGCCGAAGCCGGCATGGCCGCCAATCTCGATCAGCAGATGCTGCTCGGTCCGCGCCGCTTCCGTTGCGCCATATTTCTTTGCCCCCATATAGTTGCGCAGAGTTCCAGCGTTAAAAATGTCGTACCATCCACCGACCTGCAGCATGGGCACAGCGATTTTCGAAAAATGTTCTTCAATCGACCATTCCTTCCAATAGTCGTCGTAATCCGGATGGGCCAGCCAGTCGAGGTAATAAGGAGCAAGTTTCTGCGTTAGCTGGGCATTTGCAGGCAACTGCCCAAAATTAAATACCGGATAGTCAATCAGTGGAAGAGTCGGAACTCCCACGAGCGCATTCGTGTTTTGATCGATCAGGCGCGTGAGCGTGTTTTGCGCGAGCTGAGAAGTCCAGTTCTGATCAAACCATTGCTCGAAAGCTCCCGACTGGTAAGTCCAGCCATCGTGATAATTGCTGGCCGTCATGTTCGGTGCAATCGCCGCCAGATGCGGAGGCTGCGCAATCGCCGCCAGCATCTGCGTCGCCCCAACGTAGGAAGCGCCCATCATCCCGACTTTCCCATTGCTATACGAAAGGGACGCTGCCCATTCGACCGCATCGTATCCATCCGCCTGCTCGTGCTTGAAGGGATACCACTCCCCTTCTGACGTATACCGCCCGCGAACATCTTGAATGATAACCACGTAACCTCGCGGCACCATCGTGAAGACCGGCGCAACCGCCCAGTCCACGCTCTTGTCATAAGGCGTGCGCATCAGGATGACAGGAAACTTATCGGAGGATTTTGGACGGTAAATGTCGGCGTAAAGTGTGACGCCATCACGCGTCTTCATGGGCACATCGTGCTGAATGATGATGTCCGTGGAAGCTGCAGGGGGTGAAGCTTGCGCTTTCAGCGGATTCTGCAGGGAAAATATCAGGACAAATCCAAACGCCGGTATGATCAAAGCTCTAAGACGAACTCCCATCCTTTATGCCTCCCGCCATCAGCGGCCAAGAATGCGCGCGATGGCCCGTATTATCAGTTCAATCGGTGCGAGGGAGCGCAAACCCACGAACACCGAACATCCACGATCGGCGAGTAACGAGAAAAGAACTGAACACTCACACGACTGTACTACATGGTTTCTACCCGATCGAGCGAAGAAGGTGTATTTTGTGATTTTGAAGCTTCGTTCTTCGAGGTGCCAAATGCGTTCGCGGATTGCTGCCCTCACTTCAGGCCTGATGGGATGCATCGTCCTTTTCTTGTTTGTTGGAGGCTCATACGTGAAGTCGGCCAACGGTCAATCTCAAACTCCCACGTCAGACCTCAATCATCAAGTCCTCCACAGCACGCTCGAGACCGTGACCATCTCGACGCACGAGCGTCACGTCGTCTATACCGCAGCCAGCCATTTCGAAGCGCCGAATTGGAGCCGTGACGGCTCGTATCTGTTATTTAACAGCGATGGTCACATTCTGAAACTGCCCGTTGACGGCGGAACTCCTGCGATTGTTGACACCGGCCTGGCGATTCACTGCAACAACGATCATGGTATTTCACCTGATGGAAAATGGCTGGCAATCAGCGACTCTTCGCAATCCGATCAACAATCGCGAGTGTCAGTTCTGCCGATTTCCGGCGGCACACCGCGGCTGCTCACGCCCAATGCGCCGTCATACTGGCACGGCTGGTCGCCGGACCGCAAGACGTTGGCTTTCGTCGGCGAGCGAAACGGCAACTTCGATATTTATACGATTCCGTTTGTCGGCGGCGAAGAGACGCGACTCACCACCGCCGAAGGACTGGATGATGGCCCCGAGTATTCACCGGACGGCAAATACATCTACTTCAATTCTGAGCGCACCGGTCACATGCAGATTTGGTGCATGCACAGCGACGGGAGTTCGCAGGAGCAGATTACATTCGACGACTCAAACGACTGGTTCCCGCACTTCTCTCCTAACGGCAAATGGATGGTCTTCCTCTCGTATGCGAGCGATGTGAAAGGACATCCGCCAAACAAAGATGTAGAGCTGCGCCTCAAAAATATGCGGACCGGCAAAATCAGTGTGCTGGTGAAGCTTTTTGGGGGCCAGGGAACCATCAACGTGCCTTCGTGGTCGCCGGACAGCAAGAAGCTCGCGTTCGTGAGCTATCAATTCTCGCCTGGGGGCGACGCTGGCATAAAATAGCGCTGCAACTAAACAGCTGAGGCGACGCTGCAGATTGTCCAGAT
>JASHTD010000348.1 GCA_030040725.1 Candidatus Sulfotelmatobacter sp.
GCAAAAGCGTTCGGCGGCTTCGATTTCCGCGGAGGTTGAGGCGGCGAAGTGCGAGCCCTCGGCCATGGCATCGCACACAGTTTTCACCAGGACCGGATTCGCATGCCCCTGGATGAGTGCGCCGAATGACATCATGAAATCGACGTACTCATTTCCGTCGGCATCCCATACGCGCGATCCCCGGCCGCGCTCCAATACGATCGGGCCGGGTGCATACACGGCCGCGCCGCGCGACGGCGAGTTCACGCCCTCGACCAGCGATTCCTGCGCGCGCTGAAACCAGCGCTCAGAATTTATGCGATTGCGGGTTTCGATAGCTTCTGCCATTTCGTAACAAAGGTGTTCAGCCGAATGAAGGCGAAATGCTAATCCGCGATGCCGCCGCCATCCACTACCAGCGCTGCGCCAGTCATGAAAGAAGAATCATCGGATGCCAAAAACAAAACTGCTTTGGCAATTTCGTCCACAGTGCCGATTCGCCCCAGCGGACGCTTGGCGCATCCGGCCAGATAATCCTTCCAATTCACTCCGCGCATGCGCGCATCTTCGGGCAGCATGGGCGTGTCGACGTCGCCAGGGCAGATGCAATTCACGCGAATGCCTTGCGGCCCGTGATCGATCGCCATGGCTTTCGTGAGCAGAACAACGCCGCCTTTCGAAGCGCAGTAAGCCACAGCCGCATCTCCTCCTGCCAGTCCCCATCCGGAGCTGTTGTTGATAATCACTCCGCTGTGGCGCGCAGTCATGTGCGGCAAGGCCGCCTTCGACATCAGAAATGTGCCTTTGAGATTGATATCCAGCTGAAGATCCCATTCTTCTTCGGTGCAGTCGACAACGGTATGCGGAAAGAACACTCCTGCATTGTTGAACAAGATGTCGAGAGCCCCGAACGCCGTGAGAGTTTGCTCGACGGCCCGATTGCATTCAACTGCCCGGCGCACGTCTGTCCGTGCAAATATTCCACCGCCTCCGCCGTTTAAGATTTTTTCCGCAACGGCGCGCCCACGTTCCTCGTTGCGTCCGGCAACGCACACCTTTGCGCCTTCTTTCGCGAGCAGCAACGCTGTAGCTTCGCCGATTCCCGAAGTACCGCCGGTGACGAGTGCGACTTTGTTTTGCAATCGCATGTTATCCCGAACTTGCCAACCCCCCGCCGTCGACCACCAGGGAGGTCCCAGTCACGAACGATGCCGCGTCGCTTGCGAGGAACAGCGCCGCTTGTGCGATCTCCTCGGACCGGCCAACTCGCCCGAGAGGACGCTGCGCCGATTCCCTGAGAAATCGATCTTCCGCCTCGCCGAGTTGCCGTGCCTCGTGGCGCAGCATCGCTGTGTCGGTGTCGCCGGGGCAAATACAGTTCACCCGAATGTTCTGCGGCCCGTGATCGATGGCCATGGCCTTCGTCATCAGGACCACTGCGCCCTTCGAAGCGCAGTACGCGGCAGCACGGGCGCCTCCTGCCAATCCCCAGCCGGAGGCCGTGTTGATGATTGAGCCGGCCCCGGCGCGAGCCATGATTGGGATCACCTCACGGCACATCAGGAAAATGGATTTTACATTGACCGCGATTACGGCGTCCCAATCCTTCTCACTGAGTTCATTGACTGAGGCGCGTCGAATGATGCCAGCATTGTTGAACAACACGTCGATACCGCCACATTCTTTGACCGTGCGCTCAATCGCGCGCCGGCAGTCAGCAACTCGAGTGATGTCAGCCGGTTCGAAGATGACGCGTTCGCCAGCTGCCGCAATCTCACGCGCAAGTGCCTCGCCCGCTTCTCGATTCAAATCCACCAGGCTGACGGACGCGCCCTCGCGGGCGAAAAGCCGCGCGGTTGCCTGGCCAATCCCACCGGCGGCGCCGGTAATGAGTGCAGTTTTGCCCCTAAGTTGCATCTGCTGCCCTAGTCGCAGGTAATCGCACCCGCAGTCGTGATCAGCGAGGAATCAGATCAGCGACGTGTTAGAGCCTCCAATTCTTCCATGGTGCGCGGCCAGTCTGATCCCAACAATCGAGACAAGCTGCGATCGGCAAGCACTTTCCCGCCAGTCTGGCAGCGGGCGCAATAATTGGTTTCATTATCCGCGTAGCGAATGCGCAGGACCTTGTCGCCGCAGCGCAGGCAGGGTTTCCCGTAGCGTCCATGCACGGCCATGCCATCACGAAAGGCCGTAACTTTTTCGGGGAAGCGTTCGCGTGCTTCCGTTCGCAGACGGTCGATCCATAACTCTAACGTGCCGTATGCGGCCTTGAACAGGCGCTCCCATTCGTCCGGCTTCAGTTTATGCGTCTGCGCGATGGGCGAAAGTTGAGCCGCGTGAAGAATTTCATCGGAATATGCATTACCCACGCCGCTCAGCAGCCGCGGATCGGTGAGCGCACGCTTCAGTGTCCGATTTTCCGAAGTGAGCGCAGCCCGAAAACTTTCGAGATCGCTGCTCAGAATTTCAATGCCGCCCGGATCGACTGCCTGCAATCCTTGCTCGCCGCGGACAACGTGCAACGATGCACGCCGCTTCGAACCCGCTTCGGTGAGAACCAGAGATCCATTGGGAAAATCAAGCGCTGCCAAATTCTGTCGGCCATTTAATTTGGCATTCGGTGCTTTCCAGTGGAGACGGCCGGCAATCATGAGGTGAAGCACCAGCCAGATATCGTTCTCCAATCCGAATGCGATGCGTTTGCCCACGCGCCGCAATTCCCGGACGACACGGCCTTCGGTGTCTTCCAGTGGTGGATCAACGGTCCGCAGAAGAAACGGGCTTTGCAGCCTGACCTTTTCCAGAGCCTGGCCAAGAACTCGCGATTCGAGAGCCGTGATGTAAGCGGCGATGTCCGGCAGTTCCGGCATGCTGACTCAGCATGCCAGCTTGTCCACAGAATCGGCAAGCTGGTTGAACGGGCGCACGGCGGAACTGTTTCACTGCGCCTTGGCGAACCATTGCTCGAACCATTCGAGCGTGCGCAATGAATAATCTCGGGAATCAGCAGGCCGGATGAAGGCGTGGCCTTCATTCGGATAAACCACAAGCTTTGTTGGCGTATGCAAATTCGAAAGCGCATGCCACCACTCGACCGATTGCTCCATGGGAACTTCGCCATCGCGATCGCCGACCAGAATCAGCGTCGGGGTTTTCACCGCGGTGACAAAGTGCATGGGATCGCTTTTGTTATAAACCGCTGGGTCGTCATAAATGGATGCTCCGAAGAAGGGAATCATCCATTCATCGATGTCGTTCAATCCGTAGTAGCTCAGCCAATCGGAAAGTCCGGCGCCCGCAACCGCGGCGGCAAAGCGCTGCGTCTGAGTTTCCGCCCACATCGTCATATACCCGCCATAGCTGTGGCCGCGAATTCCGATGCGGCGTGTGTCAATTGGGTACTGTTTCGAGATCGCATCCACTCCGGCCATGATGTCGCGAAAATCGCCGCCGCCAAAATCCTTTACGTTGGCTTGCGTAAAGACTTCTCCCTGGCCATAGCTGCCGCGCGGATTCGGGCAGAGCGCGAAATATCCCATGGCCGATTCCGGGCCCATGGTGCGCTCATCCCAGCGGGCCATGCACGCGGCGGAGGGCCCGCCGTGGACATTGACAATCAGCGGATATCTCTTTTTTGCGTCGAAATCTTTGGGAAGCATCAGCCAGCCTTGCACCCGCTGATCTCCATCCATCCAATGCACATTGCGTACCTCGCCCCACGCAGGGTTGGCTTCGCTGTTCAATTCGGTGACCGGTTTCCATTTGCCGATCGCGCCGGCCCAGACTTCCTGCGGCGAACTGGGCGATTGACGCACAATGGCAGTGATCACTCTGCGACTATTCGCCGCGCTCCAAGTTCCACCGGAGGGAGCAGCAACCTCCTCTCCGCTCCAGAGCGTCTGCGGCGTGGCACTCCTGATATTTGTGCTGGCGAAACCGGAATTGCCATCAATATTCTCCGCGAACATAATTTCCTCGGCAGAAATCCAAGTAATCGCCGATGGAGATGCTTTCAACTCCCGAGTCAGATTGCGGGCGTCACCTCCGAGGATGGAAACCACGTAAACATCGCCGCCGGTCGATCCCTCATCGCTCATTAACCCTTCGATGAATGCAACGTGCTTGCCGTCAGGAGAAACGCGCGGATCGGCAATCTGCACCTTCGGCTTATAAATTTCCCGAAGTTCTCCATTTTGCGCATTGGCAAAATATAGACGCGCAACCCACCAGTTGGCGTCGCCCTCACCCTGTGCCGCGCTTACCACCCAGCCCTGTCCATCCGGGGTCCAGTCGTATTCGTAAACGTACATATCAGCAGGCGTGACCTGCGCCAGATGATCCGTGCTTAACTCGATCGTCGCGATTCGCTGCTCGTAAATTTTCTCGTTGATCACCCCAGCCAGCGGCGTCATGGGTTGCAGCGGTCCCGCTGCGCGCGGCATGCCTTCGATGAAAAGAATGGAGATTCTGGAGCCGTCGGGCGAAAACCGCGGCGCCTGCACATAGCCTTTTAACTCCGCATGCTTCGCCGTGTTGTTGCCGTTGCGGTCTGCGGTCCAGACTTCGGCGGTGGGAGCTTCCTCGCGAAGGTCGGCAATGAACACGATCTTCTTGCTGTCCGAAGACCAGGCCACATCGCGCAGCTTAAGGTTGTTTTCCAGAGAAATAGTGTGCTGAGAGTCCCCGTTGCTGGACGCTAGGGTCAGCTTCCCATTTACGATGTAGGCCACTTGAGTTCCGTCAGGAGAAATCGCGGCCTGGCTGATTCTCTTGGCGTGCGGCATCGAATCAAGCACTGCCACGGCGTGAGACGAACTCGGGCCTTCATCCTGGGAATTCGCATCTTGCGCGAACACGGTAATCGGGATAAGAAAAACTGCTGTGGCGCAAATCTGAAACCAAATTCCGAGAGAAAATTTGATTCGCAAAGCCGTTGCTCCTCCAATCTGGGGTTGGGTATCCATGGTTTGCGGGCTCATGGGCAACGAGTATAGCGGGTTTCGTGGAGCGGAGCGTGTAATCGAAAGCGGCGCACGCGCTAGCGATCCTCGAAATGCGTGCTGACGTAATTGATCGTCGTCAGAACTGCCTCGCGAATCGACAACTTGGGCTTCCATCCCAGAGACCGGATTTTCGAACAATCGAGCAGGATGAACGGGCTATCGCCGATCCAGCCCCGCTCGCCGCCCGAATAAGTGATCCTCGGATTAAGGCCGAGAGACCCGCAAATCCATGCGATCGAGTCGTTGACTTCACAGTACTCATCGGTGCCGAGATTGAAAATATTCGCTTTTTTCTCGGCTCGATCTTTGCCTGTTTGTTCCAACGCAATGAGAATCGCATCGATGCAATCCTGCACATATAAATAAGATTTTTTCTGATGGCCATCGCCGAGCACCCGCAGATGATCGGGATGTTCCGCGAGCTGCTTATAAAAGTCGAACACGTGACCGTGCGAATAGCGCTCACCGAGAATCGAGACGAATCGAAAAATGCAGGCCTGCATTCCGAAGCCTTCGCAATAAGCCTGAATCAAGCCTTCGGCAGCAAGCTTAGAAGCTCCATACAACGAGGTCTGGATGGGAAATGGACAGGTTTCGGGCGTGGGAAAAACTTCAGGCTCGCCATAAATCGAGCCGGTGGAAGAAAACACGATTCGCCGGCAGCCTTGCTCGCGCATGCTTTCGAGAACGTTCCAGGTGGCGATGGTGTTCTGATCGAGATCTTTCCGTGGATGTTCCGTGCCGAAGCGAACATCAGCATTGGCGGCAAGGTGCACGACGAGTTCTATCCCTTGCATCGCTTTCGTGAGAGCCTGGCGGTCGAGAAGATCGGCCTCGTGCAAAACGAAGTTCGGATCAACCAACGCGCTCTGCAGAAAGCGCTTCTGCCCGGTCGAGAAATTATCGACACCGATGACGTTGTGGCCGGCAGCGAGAAGGCGATCGACCATGTGACTGCCGATGAAGCCGGCAGCGCCGGTCACTAGAACGCGCAAAGCAAATCTCCAGGTGAAAAATCAGAAGGAAAATTCATTACGTGCTTGATAATTTCGAGTTTCCAACAGCGCTGTTTGGCGTAGTAGAAGTTTGCCGCAGCGCGATCCGCGTCCCCCTTAATTCAAAGCGGCTGTCGCGCCACACATAGCGCAAGTTCAAATAACTTGCCGCCCACACAGCAAATCCCAGCAAATCGCGTAGGGGATAAAGCCAGGGGGCGCGGCGAACCTGCGGATCGCGAACTGCCTTCCAGCCGATCAGCCCGGCTTCGCCCAGTCGATTCACGATCGCTATGGCCAGCAGAAGCCACGCCAAGCTCCAGTATCCGAGCCCAGCGGCCGCAAAAAATCCCACCAGACCGTAAGGCATGGCAAAGATCAATCCAGTTCCGAAATGGCCTTTGGGACGCGAATAACGGGTGGTCTGTGCCCAGCGCAGCTGATTTTGCCACATCTGACCTAACGACTTCTGATTTACGACATGGTCGATCACGTGGCCGGAGAGAACAACGCGATAACCAGATTTCGCAATCATGTTGCCGATTGCAAAATCGTAAGCAATATAATCTTTGAGCGCCGCGTAGCCGCCGATCGCAGTCAGCGAGTCTTTGCGGAGGACCGTGGTCGGCCCCAAACCAAACTTCATGCCTTCGAGCAGATTGGCGACAAGCACACCAGCTGTCATCTCCACCGACATTCCGATGGCGGTGAGGCTGGAGAAAAATCCAGCAACGTTCTTTCCCCGATAGACGCAGGTAACCGCGCCCACCTTCGGGTCGAGCATGGGTGGAACAATCTCTCGCAAGTACAGGGGGCCGACTTCGACATCGCTGTCGCTGGTAACGAGAATGTCGTGGGAGGCAGCTTGAGCCAGGCACTGAAACGAGTAAACTACCGGATTTGGCCAGGGCGCACCGGTTACGAGAATGCGGCTTGGGATATGCGGGTAGCGCTGGCAAACTTCGCGCACCACATCCAGGGCGGCATCGTCGGCGCTGTCGGCCGCGAACAGAACTTCATAAGCCGGATACTCCTGCCGGAAAAAGCTCTCGATATTCTCTTTAAGTCGCGTTTCCAGACCGTGCACAGGTTTCAAAACAGAAACCGGAGGCAGGTGAGGAGAGGAAAACAACTGTGATTGTTTCTTCGCGTCGCGATGAAACTTGATGCAACCTGCGATCGCCAGGCCCAAAAATACCGCCGACGACAACGTTCCAATAAGCGCCAGCGACAAAAGAAAATAGAGAGTCAGCTCGATCAACTTATTTGGTCCGTGGGTCGCGGAATCAGATTCAAATCCAGCCTGGCGAGGAGGACTGCAAGCGGTCCAGGCCGTCAGGCAATTCACACTATACATTTATGGCGCTTAGAAGCGTAAGGCTGGGCGAATTGAGGAGATGTGAAGTCAGGCCGACTTACAACGAAGCGGGTATCAACGCGAGCCTGCAACGGTTCTCTCGATGCTGTGCGATGCAGCTCTGGTGACCCGGTAATCTTTATATTCGATGAAAAGATCGGCGCTCCCTCCCAGGCGCATCTCGCTCTGCGTATGATCGGAGGAAGGAAGCCAAAACCCATTCACCTTCATGTAATTGTGCTCGATCTTTGTTTTCTTGATCCATAGGGACGGGTTCTCCGATGGCTCCCCTTCTATGCGAACCACCGCAAAATCGCTTGCATCCACCCAAATCTTTCCCTGATAGAGAAACTTATTTTTCTTCCTAGGAGAAAGCGTCAGCACGTATTTGCCGCCGGTTGGCATCGAATCGTAGCCCTCCGAGGTAAACGTGTAATTCTCGGTGTTGAGCGCGGTCTGCTGCTGATTTTGATCGCTCAAAAACTCCTGCTCACTCTGCAGTAGCTTTTTGAATATGTGGTTGATGATGAAGGTGGAACCACTTTGAGAGACGATGGTGAATTGTTTGCGGTTGGGTGCGCGGTAAGTGACGTCTACTACCATCTCGGCTGCGTAACTTCCCGCAAAGCCGCGATAATGCATGCGATACACCCGCTGACCGCTCAATTGCTGTAGGGCTGCCGCACGCTGTTTATCCCTTGCTTCGAGGTTCTTCGCTATTTCTTCGGCTGAGAGCGAATGGGCCGGTTGCGACTCTGCGGGACTGGGTCGCGGCGCAGCCGCAGGCCGCTCCTGGCATGGCGCCGGAACGTTACCGAGCGCGAACAAAACGGCGAGCGCCCCACAACTCGTTCGCAGAAACAGCACTGTAAATCCTTGGATGCCGCGAGCCACGACTTAGTTGATCTCAGAATCCCCTGGTTACATCCCCAAAATTCCTAACCTTGTTCTTAGTTTAGACCTCTTCAACCGGGGCGGGTGGTTACCTTCGTGCCTCACTCATCGGGGCTATTCCGGTTAACTGGAATCTGGTGCAAACTATAACTACTTCGATGCAGGAAAAGAATACTCAGACCGAACGGCGCATTCAGGATCGCAAGCAGGCCGTGCTGCCGGTGAGAGTTCGGGGGATCGACGCCTCGGGAGCCTCTTTTGAAGAGCTGGCGCACACGCTCGATGTCACAAGCGCCGGGGCGCGATTGGGATCGATTCGTCGCCCGCTCAAGCCGCTCGACACGCTGGTCGTGTTTTACCGGCAACGGCACATGGAATTCAAGGTGATCTGGACCAGGCTGCTGGATGGCAGAAGCGAATATCAGGTTGGTCTGCAGGCTTTAGCGCAGGCGAAGGAAGGGTGGGCGGCGAATCTGTTCGGTTCTGCCCAGGAGCCAGCAAAGCAATCGCGTGCGGCATGTGGAGCACTTTAAATCATGGCAAAATCATGGACTCTCTAACTACACTCTGGTCGAATGAAGAAGGGCAGGACGTCGCGGAATACTCCGTGATGCTGGCTGTCGTCCTTGTCATCGTGGTGGGCACGATCCGCCTGATCGGCTCCAATGCCAGTAATGTCTTTTCGAACGTTGCCAGCGGAATCCAATAGCCCGAGAGCCTGACTGAAATCCCTTTGATGGCAAGATCACGCCGGAACCATTCAACCGTCCTACGGGCGCGTTGCGTTTGCCATCATCACAGCGAACAATAGTGGAAGGTATATCACGGTGGCTTGCAGAACGTGCCGAGCCAGCATTTTTGAGCGAGGGCTATTCACCGGCATCTTGAGAAATGCCAGCTTCGCACCGAAATAGAAGAGGGACACACTGAGCAGCAGCGCCGCAACCAGATAAGTTTTCCCGGCCATTCCAAAAACGCTGGGCAAGATGCTCAGCGGGATCAACACAATCGAGTATGCCAATATGCGGCGCGCGGTCGAGCGGCCATCCTGTTCGACCACCGGCAGCATGCGAATTCCGCCCGCCGCATAATCTTCGCGATAGAGCCACGCGATCGAGAAGAAATGGGGAAATTGCCAGACAAAAAGGATGGCAAACAGGATCAGGGTTTCCCACTCCAGCCTGCCGCGAGCGGCGGTCCATCCCAGGACTCCCGGCATCGCTCCGGGAAACGCCCCCACAAAAGTGCAAATGGGAGAGACTTGCTTCAACGGCGTGTAGGCCGCGAGATATACAACGGAAGTCAGAAAAGTGAGCAGACCCGTAAGTGGGTTGGTGGCAATCGCAAGATAAATAGAACCGCCAATGGTCGCCAGCAGCCCCGCCAGCGTTGCGTGGCGCAAACTCATGCGGCCTGCGGGCAAAGGCCGTTGCGCCGTTCTCCGCATGTGGCCATCGACTTTATACTCCATTACTTCGTTCAGCGCTGCGGTCCCGCTTGAGACCAGGCCGATTCCGATCAAAGCGTGCAGCAGTCCCCAACTCAGCGAGGTCACGCCCGATTTCTGCGCTCCAAAGAAATAGCCGCACCACGCGGTCATCACTATGAGACTGGTCACGCGCAGCTTCATCAACTCGGCATAGTCACGCAATACCGATTCGGCTTGCTTGCGCAACAAAGAAAGAGGTTGGGTCATGGCGCTCATTCGTATGGTTACTCGCACCTGCTGGTGTGGTTGTTATACCGCTTTCGATTAGACACGCACGCGCTCAGATGTGTTTCCGTATTGGGTGAAGCTGGCAGCTCCCACAAAGCGGCCGAAAAATCCTAAGAACTGCATAGGTACTCTCATGGCTGGCCAAAGTCAAGTTGAAACTGGAAACGGCCGGCCACAGTCCGGCCGAGATTCTGCTTTACTACTGGCTCGCCGCTGCAGCCGAAGCCGTGAAGCTCTCCGGCGGATCGAAGAAGCATTCGTGCCACAAAGCAGCATCGGAAAGTTTTCCTGCTTTCCATTGCTGCAGCACCGGCAGCGGCGCCGCGATCATTCCGCCGTCGGCGGAATCAAAAATTAGAACGATCCCCTCCACTTTCTGCTGCTTCTGCGCCAGCTCTGAGTAACTCTTGTCTAATACGGATTTAGCAAACCCCAGCCGCAATTGCGGCCCAGGGTCTTTTGCGGAGTCATCCAGTTTTTCCACCGTGACAATTTCCACGGTCTTGCCTCTCAACGGCTCCCAGTCACCCGGGAACGGCGACTGCTCTTCGCGAGCTACATGATATAAATCCGCAGCCACGGGAGCAGCCTGCGGATTGGGCGGCAGATCGCTATCGCCGAGGCCATTCGGCATCTCCACGCTGTCGCGCCAAATCCATCCGCGGGAAATGCCGGATACGCGGACATGCACCCAATCCTGATTGAAATCCAGCATCTCAAATTCGTCGTGGGCGCTGGCCAGAAACAACGTTTGTGCATTCAGGCTCGCGGTCGCGACCACCGGGGTCCCATCTTTTTTCACGGCCACCAGATTGTTCGGATGGGCCTGATTCTTAAGAACCTGCTCGAGGCTATCAGCCTCCGCCTGAAGGCTTCGCTGGTCCGGTGCCGTGGCTGAATTTTTCTCCTTTTGCTGTTCCGCTAGAGTTTGCGCCAAAGAAGACAGAATTCCTCCTCCAGTGTCTGTAATTCTTGGCATCGGTGCGGAAAGATTCGGTTCCGCAGCAGTTACAGACTTTGTTTTTGCCGGAGCGGCTGCCGCCGCTGGAGTTGGCGTCGGCACACTTGCAGTCGTCTTCGCAGCTGGAGCTGGGGCCGGAGACGGAGTCGGCTCCGCGTTTCGCGCGGGAGCGGCTACCGCCTGCACATTGGCGGAGAGTTGATCCGCCAGTTGATCCAGCAGGTCAGCTTCGAGTCGTCCATTCGAGACCAAGACCTGATATCCCGAGTGGGAACCGGCGGGATCGTTATACCAGGCGGTTATCTCGGCACTCACGCGGACGGCCGATCCGCCCGACGGGGTTGAATCCACGTGAACTTTGCATTCGTAATATCCGCGGCGGTAATGGTCCAGAGGATGGTCTCCGGCGGCGGCGAATCCGTCGAGCACCGGTAGACGGCCCGAGGTCGAGCCTTGCATCGTTTTCAAGACTTGCTCAACAGTTGCCTTGGATTGCGGGAAGGTCCGTTCCAAGCCGTTGCTTTGAGCGCTGCCTGGATTGGCGGAACAAAGTCCGAAGGCAGCCGTAAGGAGCACGCCAAAAACACTCCGATGAAATCGCCTGCGATGACCCTTCATGGCTGCTCCAAATCGTTCCGCATAATCCATCCGTGCTCCCCTTCATGAGTTTCTACACCGTACCAATACGGTGTAGAGATCAGAATCAGAACCTCCGTGCCGGGGGCCAATGATTGCAGATTCAACGCCGTGTGGAAGGGAGCAGATTTCAATGGAGCCCCCGGAGATTTCACCACGCGCTCAACCTGTTTGCGCAACTCTTTGACTCGTTGCTCCAAAGTTTGAGTCGGCTGAGCCATGGCTCCAGGAGGCGCTTGAGCGGACACGACGGTCTCAGTCGGTGGCGCCACTGTCGGCGGCGGTGTCGCGGAGGCGGTCTCGACGGGTTGCGGCGTTTGGGCAACTTGAGCCGGCGCTTCGGCAGGAAGCGGCACTGGCGGCGCTGAAGTTGCCGCTTGTGGAGACGAGCTTGCCGCCGACGAATTTGGCAGCTGCGCCGGCGCAGTAACGGAATTGCTGGCCGGCTGCGGCACGCTGCGCGATGAACTCTCGCTCTGCGGCTCCGCGGCCTGCTCCGTTGCGCCCCGCTGTTTCTTGGCCAGCTCTTCCTGCCGCTGCCGAATCGCTTCCGCGTCTTCCTTCTTCATCAGCTCAAGGAAGTCAAGATGATCCTGAATATCCCGGTACTCGTTGCTTTCGACCGAACCGTCAGAAAGGTGAACGGTATGCTTGAAATCCTCTTTGAACAGGGCGTCAATGCGGAGGACTGTATTCTTCGCTCCCTGAGGCTGTACAACATAGCGGACCGCCAGCGTTCCAATATCGTTACTGTCTTTGAAGCCTCGCGGATCGAGCGCCTCGGTTCGCACCTTGTAAAACACCTTTCCACGTTGTGTCCACTCGGGGAATGCGCTGCAGGAACTCGCCGCCTGCGCACCGCTGACGAACTCGTCTTTGTTGTACTCCTTGGTTCCCCGGATGATGCCATTGGCGG
>JASHTD010000367.1 GCA_030040725.1 Candidatus Sulfotelmatobacter sp.
TCATTCCGTAATCGACCACGTTGGAAACGAATTGCGCATGAGCGAGCGGCTGATTCGCGCCTCCCATGATCCCGAATCCGATATGCTCATCCCCATGCTCCATAAAGGCGGGGATAATCGTGTGAAACGGACGCTTGCGCGGAGCCAGCGCATTGGGCGACGCCGGGTCCAGCGAAAACAGCGCACCCCGGTCTTGCAACGCAAAGCCCATGCCGCGCACGACTATGCCGGCGCCGAACGCTTCATAGTTGCTTTGAATCAGCGAAACGATGTTGCCTTCGCGATCGACTACCGAAAGATAAGTCGTATCGCTGAAGGGAGGCGCGCCAGCGGCAACTTCACAATTGGCTTTGTTCGGATCGATCAGCTTGGCACGCTCACGTGCATATTCTTTCGACAGAATTCCCTTCACTGGAATTTTTGCAAAACGGGGATCGCCGTTGTATTTGCCGAGATCGGCATAGGCCAGCTTCATGGCTTCAATTTTTTTGTGCAGTTCTGTCAGGCTGAGTGGGCCGTCAGGTGAGGGCGGCGCAGTCTCCATGATGTTCAGCATTTCGAGCGCTGCCATGCCCTGGCCGTTCGGGGGCAGTTCGTAAACAGTCCAATCACGATACGTGGTCGAAATCGGCTCGACCCACTCCGGCGAGAATTCCGCCAAATCGCGGGGCGTCATGGTTCCGCCAAGGCTTTGCGAGGTTGCGATAATGGCGCGCGCAATCTCGCCCTTATAAAACGCCTCGGCGCCTTGGTCGGCCACCAGCCGCAAAGCTTTGGCAAGATCGAGATTCTGAAAAATCTGTCCCACTGCTGGGGATTTGCCGCCGGGCAAGTAAACCCTTTGTGCCTCTTTGTCATTCGCCAGCCAATCGGCAGCATCGCTCCAATAAGAGGCGATGATCTCCGGAACGGGGTAACCCTCATCGGCATAGAAAATCGCCGACTGAAAGAGATCCTTCCATTGCAGCCTGCCGAAGCGGTTATGCAGCGCCTGCCATCCGGCAACCGCGCCCGGCACGGTAACCGAGTCAATGCCCTCGATCGGCATGGCAACATCTTTCTTCGCTTTCAAATGTTCGATGGTCAAACCCTTCGGAGCCCATCCGCTCGAGTTGAGCCCGTAAAGCTTGCCGGTTTTCGCGTCCCAGTAAATCGCAAACAGATCTCCACCCATACCGTTCATCATGGGTTCGGTCACGCCGAGTACCGCGTTGGCGGCGATTGCGGCATCGACAGCGGAGCCTCCATGACGCAGAATCTCCGCTCCCGCCACGGAAGCCTGCACGTGGCTCGTCGCCACAATTCCGTAGCGAGTAACCACCATGGAGCGCGCGCTGGAACGATCTCGTGCTGACATGAGAGGTGCAAGCAGCAGCAGAACAACTGCAATGCGAATGGAATTTTTCATGGTACACCCTGTTCCGAGCACCGGGAATTATAGAGGGAACGCTCGCTATCTACTCGACGCGGCCCTCCACGCATCACATACCGTCGTAATTCGGCCCGCCGCCGCCCTCGGGCGGAACCCAGGTGATGATCTGGTATGGGTCGGCGATGTCGCAGGTTTTGCAGTGCACGCAATTCGATGGATTCAGGCTGATGCGTTTGCCATTCGGCTGGCTTGGGTCGTCGACCATTTCGTAGACATTGGCAGGACAGAAATTCTGGCACGGGCTGCCGTACTCTTTTACGCAGCGCGAATTGCACACGTTGGTGTCATGAATGACCAGATGTGAAGGTTGATCCTCCTCGTGCTTGGTACCAGAGTGATAGAGGTCGGTGAGTTTGTCGAAGACCAGTTTGCCATCACTTTTCGCGGGCCCCAGAAGGTGGGCTTCGTTGCCGCCATCAGCGGGCAATTCAGCCAGCTTGCGCATGTGCTCATGGCCCGCATGCGCAGGATAGCGGTTGCGCAGGCCCCGTCCCCCGGTAATCATTTGTAATCCGGTGTGGAACATTCCGGCATAAAGACCCTGCTCAAAACCCTGGTGCATGTTGCGGACTTTCCAGAGCTCATCCTTGATCCAGCTCGATTCCACTCTCTTCTGATAATCGCCCAAAGTGGCCGCCGAGGAATCACCTTTCTTCAGCGCTTCAAACGCAGTTTCCGCGGCCAGCATTCCGCTCTTGATTGCGAGATGAATTCCCTTGAGCCGCGCAGAATTCAGGAACCCGGCTGAGTCGCCGAGAATCATCCATCCATCGCCTGCCACCGGAGGAATTGCCCACCAGCCGCCATAAGGCATCGACTTCGCCCCATAACGAATCATCTTGCCGCCTTTGAGCAGCTTCGCGACAAAAGGATGCTCCTTGAAATCCTGTAGCACATGCTGCGGGTCGAGGCGCGGGTCGGGATAATCGAGACCGGTGACAAAACCGAGCGAGACGACGTTATCCTTTCCGCCGTAGATCCACGCGCCGCCATATTCTTTGGGAGTCAGCGGCCAGCCCAGCGTATAGATCACTTCACCCGGAGCGATGCGGCCCGCCGGAACTTCCCATAGTTCCTTGACGCCTACGCCGTATGTTTGCGGATTGGCATTCTTCGCCAGATCGAATTTCGAAACCAGCTGTTTGGTCAGTGATCCCCGAGGACCTTCGGCAAGAATGACAATTTTCGCATTCAGATCGTATCCCGGCTCGAAGTTGGATTTCTGATGGCCTTCTTTGTCGACTCCCTTGTCGTCCGTTTGCACTCCAGCGACGCGGTCGCCATCGAAAAGCAACTCCGATCCGGCAAAACCGGTAAAAATCGTAACTCCGGTTTCTTCAACCTTGCTTCCCAGCCACTTCACAAATCGATTCAGCGAAATGACGTAATTGCCATGATCGCGGAGCGGAGGAGGAGTGATGGGCAACTTGAATTTGCTTTTCTGCGTGAGGAAGTAAACAGCTTCTTTTGTCACCTCAGCATCGATCGGTGCTTCATTTTCGAAGCCGGGAAGAAGTTCACGCATCGATCGCGGATCGAGCAATGCGCCGGAGAGGCAGTGCTGGCCGATCTCGCGCGCCTTTTCGAGAACGTAAATATTTTCTTTGCTGAGTTGCGAATCAGTATGCGCGGTGTTGTACGCGTCGATCAGTTGCGAAAGCCGCAGCGCGCAAGCCATTCCGGCGGGACCGCCGCCAACGATAACGACGTCGGCCGGCATCTGTGGGCGCTCGATGCCTTCGATCGGTTTGCGGAAAATCAGCATAAACAAATCTGCCGCGGATTTACGCGGATCGCCGCGGATTAAGATCTGATTGTTTATCCGTGCAAATCCATGAGAATCAGCGGCTGATTACCCTCCGGCTTTCGCCTTCTTCACTTCCTCAATCAGCGGCGGAACAATATCGAATAAATTCCCGACGACTGCGTAATCGGCAATCTCAAAAATCGGAGCCTCGGAGTCTTTATTCACCGCGATGATTGTCCGCGAACCTTTCATGCCGACGATGTGTTGAATCGCTCCGCTGATGCCGAGCGCAAGATAAAGTTTTGGCGCAACTGTCTGCCCAGACGAACCGATCTGGCGATCCATCGGAAGCCAGCCGGAATCGCAGATGGGGCGCGATGCCGCTAGCTCGCCGCCGAGCGCATCGGCAAGCTGTTTGGCCAGTTCGATATTTTTCTGCTCCTTGATTCCCCGGCCAACGGAAACGATGATCTCTGCCTGCGTAAGATCGACCGCCTGCTTGGCTTCTTTGAAAACTTCCTGCGGTTTGTTGCGCACAACGCTGTCAGCGATTTCAACCTTCACGTTCTCCACGGGAGCAGCTCCCGATCTCGCTTCCGCCTGATCGCCGCGAAATGCTCCATTCTGAAACGTCGCAAACCACGGAGCATCGGAATTGAAGCTGACATCTGCGGCAAGCTTGCCCTGAAACATTTGCCGGGTGAAAAGCAGCTTGCCGTTCTCGTGCTTGAACGCGATACAGTCGCTGATGACGGCGCGGCCCATGGCGGTGGCAAGCTTAGGCACGAAGTCACGGACCTGATAAGTGTGCGGCATCAAGACAAGTTTGGGCTGCTTGCTGGCGATGAGTTGTTTCAGGGCGAAGGCAAAGGCGTCGGGAGTATAGGGCTCGAGCTTCGGCGATTCGACGGCATAGACCTTGCCCAGTTTCTTGACGGCAACTTCAGTGGCGATGTTGGCCGCGCTCGCACCGACAACCGCGGCTTCTAGTGTCCATCCAGTTGCTGAAGCAATGGTCTGAGCCGCAGTGATGGTCTCCCATGAGACGCGGTTGAGTTTGCCTTCACGTTGTTCGACGACTACGAGGATTGAATCGGCCATAAGGTCAGTTCTCACAGCTGGATAACTGCCGCGAGCTTCGCGCGCCTGGGAGCCGGGGGTGGCTGTCCCCACGCGAGCCGTTACAGTACTCGCAACTCATTCTTCAGCTTATC
>JASHTD010000368.1 GCA_030040725.1 Candidatus Sulfotelmatobacter sp.
TGGGCTCGCCGTGACTATCTTTCGCAATACCGGGCAGAACTTTGAGGGGGGGAAAAAGCGAAGCATCGAAGCCGCCGGAGAGTTCCGCTTCCGATCCTTTGCGCAAAACCAGAACGTTCTCGTTGCTGCCGCTCGAAACGAAGGCGCGATTCAATCCGGCGAGCAGGGCCATCAGAAAAATTGCCGTGGTGACGGTGAGCGCGATGCCCAGCGCGGTCATAACGGTGAGGCCTTTGCGGAGCTTCAGGTTGCGGATGTTGTAGCTGATCGGTATGGCCATAATTCAATTTCGCTTTCGCCGAAAACAGACAGCCAACCTTGCCATCGACTCAGCCGATGTGGCGCAGGCCCTCAACAATATTCTTGCGTGATGCTCCGTATGCCGGAATGTATCCGCTGATCAGCCCCACGGCGGCGGCGACGAACAGCGCCAGTGCTACCGTGGGCGTATTCACTTTCATATCGAGCGCAATCCCCACTCCTATGGAAGCGCGCGCGAGGAATGCGACCAGAGGAAAGGCTACGAGAATTCCAAGAATTCCTCCGGCAACCGCCAACGCCACGGATTCGCTGACGAAGGTGGCCAAAACACGCCGGCGAGTGAAACCGAGAGTCTTGAGCAGGGCCACCTCTCGGGTTCGGCTGCGCACCGACATCGCCATGGTGTTGGCCGACACCAGCATGATCGCGAAGGCCACGGCGCCGCAAATTCCGAGAATGAAAGCTTTCACATTTCCCAGAGAGGCTACGAAGCCGAGTTGAAAGGCTTTTTCGCTTTCGCTCTTGGTGGGCAGCGGCGAGTTGCGGAACATGTCGTCAATTTGTTGGGACGCGCGGCCGACATCGTCGGCCGAGTCGATCTGGGCGGCGTACCAGCCGGCTTGCCCTTTGAACCAGGGCACTGCTTCCTCCAGATATTTAGTATGAAAATAGAGGGTGTTCTGGGGCGGATCGCGATGATAAATCGCGCGAATCGTCAGCTCCGGGTTCACGGGGAAAATTGTGCCCTGCAAAGTGATGTGGTCGCCGATCTTCCAGCCGTATTTTTTCGCCAGTGTGACGTCGACCATGGCGCCAGCGCGGTCGTGCTGCCAGGCAGCAATCTGGTCGGGCGGCACAATCTTGTCGGAAGCCACTTTGAGATATTCGTCAGGGTCGGTGGCTATTTGCGCGAAAAAGTGTTCGGGACGGTCGTCAATGTAGCGGCCTCCGAACCAAGTCTCGGGCACTACCGAGCTCACGCCGGGAACGGAGCGAATCTTGTCGTGATAGTAGGCGGGGAGAAAAAACGCGAGCGAGACACGATCGCGAATGATCAGGCGCCGCGCGGCCTCCGGCGCGACCTGATCGATGTAAAACGCGCGCCAGATGGAAATCATGAGCGTGAGCAGAAGCAGAGAGAAGCTGATGCTGATCATGGTCAGCAGGCTGCGCCGTTTGTTGCGAAACGCATTGCGTACGACAAAGCTGCTCAGCGTCATAACTTCATCCGATGTGGCGCAATCCATCCACGATGTTCACCTGCGAGGCGTGATACGAAGGGACCAGCGAGCTGGCGAGACCGACCAGTGCCGAAATAAAGATGGCGACCGCCCACATCGCCGGCGTTACTGTCAAATGGTAGAAACTCATGTAAGGTGATTTGGAAGCGCCGTAGACCAGAAAATATCCCAGGCCGATCCCGATCACTCCGCCTGCCACTGCAAGCGCAACGGCCTCACTCACGAAAAGCCCAAGCACGCTATTGCGAGTGAAGCCCAGAGTCTTCAGCACGGCCACCTCGCGCGTGCGCTCGCGGATCGACATGGCCATGGTGTTGGCTGAGACGAGCAGAGTGGCGAAGACTACGGCCGAACAGATCATCAAGATAAACGCTTTGACGTTGCCGAGCATGGCAACGAACTCGAGGCCGAAAGCTTTTTCACTTTCGGATTTTGTGGGCTGGGGCGAGTTGCGAAACATATCGTCGATGGCGCTCGCGACCTTGCTGACGTCTCCGGGAGAATCGGCGAGAATGCTGAACGTTCCGGCCTGGCCTTTGAACCAGGAAACAGCCTCTTCGACGTACTTAGTGTTGAAATAAACCGCCTTGGTATCCGGATTCGAGGTGAAAATGCCGCGAACATACAACTCGAGATTTACAGGATAGATCGTACCCTGCAGCACGATACGGTCGCCCAGCTTCCATCCATATTTTTTCGCGAGGGTATCGTCGACAATCACTCCCTGACGATCGCGCTGCCAGGCAGCCTTCTGATCGTTGGGCATTTGAATATCGCGGTATACGTTGAAAAACTCGTCGGGATCGGTGCCGAACTGAGCGAAGAAATTTTCCGGCTTCTGATCTTTGTAAATTCCGCCGAACCAGGAAACGGGAACCACCGCGACAACGCCGGGCACGGCACGAATTTTTTCGCGGTAGAAGCTGGGGAGACTGAAAGTGAGGGAAACGCGATGACGAACGACCAGCCTTTCGGCCGATTCGGCGCTGCCTTCATCGAGGTAGAAGGCGCGCCAAATGGTCATCATGAGGGTCAGCAAAAGCAAAGAAAAAGCGATGCTCAATACCGTGAGGGTGCTGCGGCGCTTGTTGCGGAAGGCGTTCTTGGTGACAAACCGGCTCAATGTCATGCGGAACCCTCGGGAAGACGCAGCGTACGGCGGAAACGCCCCAGCAGCGTAGGCCTTAAGGATAAATGAAGGAGGAGGTTCCGACAACCGGCCGGCGCCACTCTGAGCCGGCCATTGCTTGCGATTCGGTTCACGTCACATCCGGGCGTGACAATCTTCACTGAATCACGGGTGCTACACCATCTAGCATTTTCTCTTCGCTTTCACTGCGTGTTCCGCAGATGTATTGCCAAAAAAATCGGATGAGGAGGAAAAATCCATGAAGATTCATTACAGAATCGGAGCGCTCGCACTTTCGTTGACGATTATTGCGGCCGGATTGCTGCACTCCGCTCCTCGCGTGGGCGCTGCCGCGACTGGTGAAATCACCGGGAGCATCAAGCTGGATGGACAAGTACCGCACCAGAGGGGAATTGACATGTCGAAAGACTCCACCTGCGCGCAAACGCGCGGCGGTAACTTAGCTACTGCAGAGAATGTGGTCGTGGGTGCGAACGGTGGCCTGGCGAACGTCGTGGTGTACATCTCGCAAGGTTTAACGGGAGAGCAGGCGTCGGTTGTTTCCGCTCAGCCGGTGAAGATGGAGCAGAAAGGTTGCCAGTACGTTCCTCACGTGGTGGCCGTGAATGTTGGGCAGCACATGACGGTTCTGAATGATGACAAGACCGGGCACAATATCCATCCGGAACCAAAGGCCGGCGGAGGAAATAATGCCTGGAACAAGTCGCAAGTCGAAGGGTGCCCGGCGATCGATATCGCGTGGGCGAATCCGGAGGTTGCCATTCCGGTCAAGTGCAATATCCATCCCTGGATGCGGGCATACATCGCGGTGGTAAGAGGCCCGTACGGAGTGAGCAACGGCAACGGCGCGTTCAAGCTGGATAATGTTCCGCCTGGAACCTACACGCTCACGGCATGGCAGGAAACCTACGGAAGCCAGACCCAAACGGTGACAGTTGCAACGGGAAAACCGGCCTCAGTGGATTTCACGTTCAAGGCGAAGTGACGCGAGAAGTAAGGAGAGAGGAAGTGATCGAGGGCCGCTGAAACAGC
>JASHTD010000369.1 GCA_030040725.1 Candidatus Sulfotelmatobacter sp.
TCTGCAATCCTTTCGAGCCAGATGTCTTGGGAAAACTTTGCAATCCAAAATGATCGAAAATTTCGCGCAGCCACATCCCCACCCGGCAGCATTGCACAATATTCGCCGGCGGCCCGGGATCGAGATCGAACACCATCATCGTCGGCGAGCTCACATCTTTCGCCAACGAAAGCGACGGGTGCAGTTCAATCGCCGCCAGATTCGCCAGCCAGACCAGCGTCGGCAGATCGTTGGCCAGAATGTAGTGCACGGTGCGCCGGTTTCCCTCGCTCCAGATCGGCACCGTCTTCACCCAATCCGGCCGATGCTGCGGCGCATTTTTCTCGTAAAAAAATTCTTCATCCACGCCGTTGGGATAGCGCTTGCGCGTCAGCGGACGATCCTTAAGATGCGGCAGCATCGCCGGGGCAATTCTCACGTAGTAGTCGATGATCTGTCGCTTGGTAAACCCGGCAGCCGGGTAGAGAACTTTGTCCAGATTCGATAGCTTGAGGTGTTTTCCCTGAATCTCGATGGTCGAATCCATTCGCTCTCGCTCCAGCACGCATTGTGCCTGAAATCGCCGCAACGGGAAATACCGCAGTCCATTTAGCGATCCGCATTGGTTCCCGCACCGCTTTCCAGCTCTGCCTCCGTTTGACAACCCTGCCGCAGCCCACGTAATTTCAAACTTCCGCCTAACCTGTCCGTCTAACTAACGCCGTTCTTAATTAGTTTTAGCCGGCAACTGAATTTGCCCAATTTCCGGAGTCCCACATGAACCGCCGCTCGCTCAAACTGATTGCCGCTATCCTGTTTCTCTCCGCGCTCGCCGCCGCGCAGGATGTCGCTTCCTTCGAGAAGCGCATCACCGTGAAGAAGCTTTCGAATGGCCTGACCATCATCCTCTGCGAACGCCATGAGGCGCCGGTGTTTTCCTTCTTCACGTTGGTCGATGCCGGCTCCGCGCAAGATCCCATGAGCAAAACCGGGCTCGCCCACATGTTCGAGCACATGGCTTTCAAAGGCACCGACACCATCGGCACCACCAACTATCCCGCCGAAAAACTCGCCCTGCAGAAAGTCGAGCAGTCCTATGCGGCGTACATTGCCGAGCGCGACAAGCGCGTCGGCCGCGATGAAGCCAAACTGAAGCAACTCGAAAAGGCCTGGCAAGACGACATCGCCGCCGCGCAGAAATATGTCGTCCCCAATCAGTTCGGAAAAATCATCGAGCAAAATGGAGGCCGCGACCTGAACGCCTTCACCGATTACGACGAAACCGCATATCACTATTCCTTGCCCGCGAACCGGATCGAGCTCTGGGCCTATCTCGAATCCGACCGCTTTCTTCACCCCGTGCTGCGCGAGTTCTATAAAGAGCGCAGCGTCGTCATCGAAGAACGCCGCATGCGAACCGACAGTTATCCCATCGGCCGCCTGCTCGAGCAATTTAACGCCGCCGCGTTCGAAGCCCATCCCTACCATCGCCCAACCGTCGGCTGGATGTCGGATCTGAACTCCTTTTCCGCGACCGATGCCGAGCATTTCTTCCACGAGTATTACGTGCCCTCGAACATGGTGGTCGCGGTCGCCGGAGATGTGAACGCGTCCACTGCCATGCCGGTCCTGGAAAAATATTTCGCCCGTCTTCCCGTGCGCCCCAAGCCGGATGAAACCACCACACGCGAGCCTCCACAAAATTCCGAGCGTAGGGTCGAACTAAAGGAGCAAACACAGCCACTTTATCTCGAGGGCTACCATCGCCCCGATTATTTATCCAAAGACGATGCGGTCTACGACGCCATCACCGACCTTATGTCAGATGGGCGCACTTCGCGCCTCTATCGCGCGCTGGTGCGCGATAAGAAAATCGCAGCCTACTCCGCAGGATTCACCGGCCTGCCGGGAATCAAGTATCCGCACCTCTTCGCGTTCTACGCGTTTCCGCTGCCCGGCCACACCACGCAGGAAGTCGCCGACGCGATTCACGTCGAAATCCAGCGCCTCAAAACAGAGGACATCAGCGACGCCGAATTGAAGATGATCAAGACTCGCGCTAAAGCGAATCTGATTCGCGGCCTGGCCGACAACGAGGGACTCGCAACCGATCTGGCGACGTATCAGACTCGCTACGGCGACTGGAGGGAATTGTTCCGCTCTGTCGATCGCATCGAGAATGTCACCAAAGCCGATATTCGCCGCGTCGCTAATGAAACTTTCAATGACACCAACCGCACCATCGGCGTAATCGAAACCGCCGCGCCACAGGGTTCGGCCAGCCACGGAGGTGCACAATGAAAACGCACGCTATAAAACTGCACCGTTCCGCTCTTCCCGCGATCCTGGCCGTTTTGCTCACGGCGCTCATCGCTTCCAACTCCTTCGCGCAGGCCAAGAGCTGGCAGCAAGTTGCTACGCCTCCGCTGCCCGCGTTTCATCCCGCGCAGCCGAAACGCATTGAACTTTCCAACGGCATGGTGATTTTTCTGCAGGAAGATCACGAGCTTCCGCTGATCGACGGTTTCGCCCGCATCCGCGGCGGCTCGCATGATGAACCAGCCGATAAGGTCGGACTGGCCAATATCTTCGGCAAAGTCTGGCGAACCGGCGGCACCAAAGCCCAAACCGGAGATCAGCTCGACGACTTTCTCGAAGTACGCGCCGCCCGAGTAGAAACCGGCGGCGGTCCCGATTCTACTTCTATCAGCTTGTCGTGCCTGAAAGGCGACTTCGACGATGTCTTCGCGGTCTTCATCGATCTTTTGCGCAACCCCGAGTTCCGCGCCGATAAGCTCGACCTCGCGCAAAAACAGGCCTATGACGCCATCTCCCGCCGCAACGACGAAATCGACGACATCGCCGAACGCGAAGCCGCGAAGCTCGCCTACGGCTCCGCCAATCCCTACGCCCGCCAGATTGAGTACTCGACCATCGGCGCCATTACTCGCCAAGATTTGCTCGACTGGCACCAGAAATATGTGCAGCCCGACCACATGATTCTCGGTATATCCGGCGATTTCGATTCCTCCGCCATGGAAGCCAAACTGCGCGCCGCCTTCGAATCCTGGCCGCGAGGAGGCGACTTGCCCGAGACCGAAGTCAGCTACGCTCCCGCCAAGCCCGGCTATTACCAGATCGAAAAAGGAGACGTGAATCAGAGCAGCATTCAGATGGTCGCGCTCGGCACCACGCGCAACAATCCCGATTACTATGCCATTGCGGTATTCAATCAGGCCTTCGGTGGAGGTTTTTCTTCCCGCCTCTTCAATGACATCCGCACCAAGCGCGGCCTCGCCTACAGTGTTGGCGGTGGCATTGGCACCAACTTCGGCCATCCTGGAATCCTCGAATTCGCCGCCGCCACCAAAAGCCAGAGCACGATTGAGTCGATCAAGGCGCTCGACGAAGACATCGACAATTTGAAAAATCAGCCGATTACCGAGGAAGAAATCAAACAGGCAAAAGACGCCATCCTGAACGCTTTCATCTTTCGCCTCGACTCGCCCGATAAAGTCTTGGGCGAGCGCATGACTTACGAGTTTTATGGCTATCCTGCCGACTGGCTCGACAAGCTTCCCGCCGAGATTCAAAAAGTCACCGCCGCCGATGTGAAGCGCGTCGCGGAAAAATATGTGCACCGCGATCAACTTGCCGTGCTGGTCGTCGGCAACACCAAAGAGTTCGATCAGCCCCTTTCTTCGTTGGGAGCAGTAAAGGATATCGACATCACCATCCCTCCGCCGCCTGCAGCGGCGAAGTAGTAGTCGCGAAATAAGAGCTGCAAAATTAAAGACACAAAATAAAACCGCCGCGATGGAATAATCCACCGCGGCGGCGCCATTCGCCTTGCTTGCGAACTCTTACCCTTTCAGAAGTTTCCGGCGCACAACTCCCGCCAGAGAAATCAGTCCCGTGCCGAACAGAACCAATGATCCCGGCTCCGGCACCGGAGAGTATCCAATGTATTCCTGCGCCGTGCAGCCCCAGCTCTGGGTTCCCGGAATCGGCGTGTAAAGAAACAGTCCGGCAAACGCGCTATTCGGAGCCGTTGCCGCCAGCGCGAGATATTCGGTCTCGATCGCTGCCGCACCGCTGCTCAGGAAGTACGAACTATGCTGCGCGTTGCTCGAGAACAATCCCCAGATCGCGAAGTTGCCCACGTTCGCGCTCAAGCTTCCGCCCAGAATGCTTTTGAAGATGAGCCCCGCGGCTTTGTAATCGGTCAGTTCATTTCCAAACAAGCCCATGCCGCTCAAGAGGCTGGTCTTGTATGCCTTCCAGGTCTCGCCGACTTGAACTTCATTGTCATAGCTGTCGCAGATCACGGCGATCGGGGCGGCCCCGTTGATCGACAGATAGTACGGGTAGGTGTAAACGCCGCCGGCGTTGTTGCTGCCTGTTCCGGTCAGCTTCACACTAACCGTCGAATTGGCCACGGCAGTGCCTGTGCACAGAGCCATGGCGGCCAGAAATACCAGGGAATTCACTGCAAAACGAAGTCGACGCATCTCTTGTTCACGCCTCCGGCGAATGGATGAATCCTTTCGCGCTCAGGAAAAGCCGGTTACTCTGGCAGCTCAGGTAACCTCGCGCAGGCCAGATTGCGCATTCGGCGCGGTTCCCGGCGCTGCCTGATGAGTCCGGCGTTTCGCTCGCTCATCCTTATAAGTGCAGCGCGGCAGCCAAACGACCGGGCAGTCGAATCTTCGCTTTAACCGCTGTCAGACTGAGTGCGATGAAACTGTTTTCACAACAGGGACGGAAAGAAAAATTTCGCCTCCTCCTCCGTAATCACGCGGAAGTAATCTGGAGTAACCAATGAAAGTAACCTCTTCTAAACCATTCGCCCGCCGACGATTACCGCCTTCGAGAGCCTGGCCGAGCCGGATGCCATACCCTTTGACTTGTTCCGGTTGCGTCCAGGGCGTATACTCCGCCGCCAATAGCAGAATCATTTGGCGCGAAAGCGAAAGCGAGGTTAACTCACCCATGAACTGGATAAGCAAACTCATCGTTGGCATCCTCACGGCCCTGGCCATGATGTTGCTCACCTACGCGCTGCCCAGGGGCGCTGGCATGCGCGATGCGGCCGTCGTGCAGTTTCCTGTCACCGTCGGAGTATGGGCCATCTTCGTTCTGCTCTTCGTGAAACTGAAATAGGCGTGACGCGAGAGAGTGCTGCTTCATCTTCTTGGCGGCCTGGTTTTGCGAGCTGAGCCGGAAGGCGGCGTTGATGCAGCTAGGAGCTTACCCCGCGGGTACTTGGCCGATCTGTGGTCGCATGCCGGCTGAAAAATTCCCCCTGGGACGAGGCTTAAGCAAAGTGACGGGCCTCCGCACGAACAGTATTAACAATCACAGACAATCACCCAGCGATAGGCGAACAATTCTCGTAATGACGAGGCGGCGGCAATGGCAGAGGGACCCCAAGCCGCGTTGGATCACATCCGCAACAAGCTCCAAATAATCCTCTCTCGTGCTGAACTTCGCAAGGACATTAGCCAATGTGGGCCTTGTGCTATCGCGGTTTCCGAGATTGTCGATGAGATCCGCGCCCTGGAAGCCTTCGTCAAGGACACTTTGCGGAAGTAGCAGCCGCATACCGTATTGCGCGCCGGGGCATCTGCGCCCTTCAGTTGCGACCAGGATCGATGATCTCGGCAGTACGGCTCACGTCGACCCACTGCAGCCACTTGCAGATTGACAAGGCAACGACCGCGGAATATAGTCTTGCGAAGTTTTTTAGGCTGTCCGCGTCTCCGTTTCGCGGACCCCAGTTCCGTCGTCGTTCTTGCCTAAACAACAGGGCTCTCCCGTTTCAACCCTTCGAACGAGATCCTCTAATGAAGAGCAAACAAACCTTCACGGTCAACTGATGACTGCGGAAGGTGTCAACGAACGAAATCCTCCCGGGAGGCCGCGGGGCTTCAGTCCTGCACTGCCAGTCTGGAAGTGATTGTTGTAGTCAGCGCTTTAAGCTGACGGCCGCGGTCAATGAGTGTTATCAGGATTTTTCGCCAACTGGAAACAAATAAAGGCCGCCGGTGAGGGTGGCCTTGACTTTTTGCTCGCGCAAACTAGGGGATCACGTTAAACGGCATATTACTGGTCAGCGTGCCGCTCGGCGTGGTCACCGTCACGTAGCCGGTGCTGGCTCCGGCGGGAACCGTAACTGTCGTAATCGGGAATAACCGCTTCGGCTCCGGAAAAACTAGAGCCTATTTCGCGGC
>JASHTD010000370.1 GCA_030040725.1 Candidatus Sulfotelmatobacter sp.
CTGCCATTGCATCTTTACAACACCGTGATTCAGCAATTGAAGCAGCAAAAACACGAGCTGCAGGTGAAGACTCTGGCCGAACAACGGCGCGCAAGAACGACGGAACACTTCAGTCAAACCGTGCTTTCGAATCTTTCCTCGGGAGTGCTGGTGTTTGACGCCAATGGCCTGGTAAAGCAGGCGAACCCCGCAGCCAAGAAGATTCTCGGTTTTAGTTCCCCCTCCGGCATGAGCGCCGAGGATATTTTTCGCAAAGCGGCGGTTTGCTCAAGCGACAGCTCGGGCACGAAAGGCTCGGCTGTGCGGCTTACGGAAGAGGTGGAGGCCGTGCTGCGCGGGGGCAGCAAGTGCCGACAAGCGGAAGTCGATTACACCACGCCTAAGGGCGACACCATGCGCCTGGCGGTAACCATTTCGCCGGTGCCATCCGTGGATGGCAACCTGTTGGGGGTCGCATGCCTGATCAGCGACCGCAGCGAGTTTGAGCGGATTCAGCACCAGCAGCAGCTTCAAAGAGAGATTTCCGCGGAGATGGCGCTGGAGTTGCGCACGTCTCTGGCAACGATCACTGGGTACGCACAGCAACTGGCGCGGAACCGCGATGTTGAACTGGCTTCCGAACTGGCTGCCGATATTGCCGATGAAGCTGCCCGCCTGGACCGCCACATCGGAGGCTTTCTTGCTACGCGGCGGGCTGCCGCAAGCACAAAGAGTTGAGTGAATCGAGGATGACAACTATGAAACGCATCACCTACGTGGGTTCGCAGTTCGCATTCAGTTTCGCGCTTGGCTTGTTTCTGGTTGGCTCGTCGTTGTTCAGCGTCAGAGCCAACGCTCAGACTTCCGCCGCTCCGGCGCCAACCGCGGGCCAGTCGCAAGACCAGCCGCTGGGAGATATTGCCCGTAAAGTCGGCCACAAGGATACGGATCTCGCGAAGCCCAAAGCCAAAGTTTTTGACAACGACAACCTGCCGATGCAGGACAAGATTTCCGTGGTTGGCCAGCCTGCAGATACGACCGACGTGGCTTCCAACGCGGGAACCCAAGCTGCCGCCAGCAACCCCGCCAAGCCGGCCGAGGATGATCAGACCAAGAAACAGGCCGAGTGGAAGTCGTGGCAGGGCAAAATAACGGCACAGAAAGAGCAGATCGATCTGGCCAGCCGCGAGCTCGACGTATTGCAGCGCGAATATCAATTACGCGCCGCCGAAATGTATGCCGACGCCGGCAACCGTTTGCGTAACTCCGCGCAATGGGATAAGCAGGATGCTGACTACAAGCAGAAGCTCGCCGACAAGCAGAAAGCCATCGACGACGCCAAAGAAAAATTGAACGACATGCAAGAGCAAGGCCGCAAAGCCGGCGTGCCTTCCTCCATGCTGGATTAAGCGGCGCGAGCAAGCTGCTTATGGATGCCGGGCCTTCTGGAGCCGCAGAATTTGTTTCTGGTGGTGTAATCCGTGCAGCAGGTGGAACTTTCTCCATTGCGCACCGCTGAGCGGCCCCAGAAAAGGATGGTCGAGCACCGGCGTGTCGCTTCCGAAGCGCTCCTCCGCTTGAGTAATGATGGCATCCAGGGCAGCGATCTTTAGCGAGTAACCGTTGCGAACCTCTTCCGCGGGCAATCCTTTCGGCCGGGTTGGTGCCGGAGCCTCGCGCCCGGAGGGTAGATAATCGAGGCCAAGAACGAACCATGCTTGGAAGCGCTGCCGCAGAGAGCCGCGAGTCGCGGGCAGTTTTCCGGCTTCGAGCATCTTCTGGAATCCTTTGGTGGTGCCCGTGTAACTCAGATACAGATGTTCCAGAATTTCAGCAGCGCACCATTTATTCGCCGGATGCCAACTGAAATCTTCAGCGGACAGACCGTCGATGGCGGAATTTAGACTTCGCTGTAGTTGTTCGAGCAGAGGATGCATAAACGTCACTCTTGCGCAGCCCGCGCTTCAGGTAAAATGTTGCCCGATCACCAAAAACATCTTCGTTATACAGGAAGGATCGCGATGAGCATGCAGGACTTCGTTCCCGCAGAAACCGCCGTTGCCGGCGCAGGCATGGCCAGTGCTATTCGAGTTCGAAGTCGCAGCCGCACAAGCTTTTCTCCCATGAAAATACTGGCTGCGATGAGTTTGCTCGCATGCCTGATGCTGATGGCGGCATGCGAATCCAATCCGCCGCAATCGAGTGAGGCCAAGCCTGAAGTCAAGCCCACCGACCTGCTGACCGCGCGTGCTGCGTTTCAGAAACTTTTTATTGCGGCGCGCAATTATGCCGTGGATGTGAAACCGTTCCGTGTGGAGTCGCTTCTCACTACCGACGGCAATGGCCACGACGGAAAATCTGCTGTCTGGCGCGTCAGTTTTGCATCGGCCATGCAACATGGTGTCAAGCCTTTCATCTGGTCGGGCAGCAATGCCACCGACGCTCCCAGCCGCGGTGTCTCGCCCGGCAATGAAGACACCTACAACCCAAATAACGCCTCCACGCAAGTTTTTGATGTTGCATTCCTCAAAATTGATTCCGACCAGGCATTTACTGAAGCGCAGAAGCACGGGGGCGACAAACTTCTCGAAAAAGATCCCTCCACGCCGGTTCTCTACATTTGCGAATGGAACCACAACACCAACGAACTGGTCTGGCATGTGGTTTACGGGGAATCGCGCGAGACAGCAAAGCTGACGGTTTCCGTGAACGCGACGAGCGGCGCCTTTATTCGGGTAGAGAAATAGAGAAGAAGATATTTTGATATCGAGCCGCAGCTGAGCGGCAGCATTCTGTTCCAAGAAAGTTGTACGATGTCAGTAATACATGGTGCAAGCCATCGGGGCCCTGCAGTGATCTTAATAGTGCGGAGGCGGGCCGTTGCCACGACAAGCGGACCCTCAAATAGAACAGCGCATTCTCGACGCGGCTTGCCGGTTGTGGTCGCGCGGTGGTGAAAAGACTCTGACCATGCGCGGCATCGCCAAGGCCGCGGGAACCACAACTCCGACCGTCTATGAGCGGTACCGCGACCGGGAAGATATTCTCAGTGCGGTGCGCCTGCAAACCCGCACCGAACTTCTTGCTGCTGTAAGTCCGACGCGTTCGCTGGCGCAGGCCTGCAGGAAATATCTGGAGTTTGCCATGGCCCACCGACATGCCTACGAAGTGCTGTTCGATGGATTTGCCGAGCCACCGTCTCTGCACGAACCCTGGCCCACCTTCAACCTCATGCGGTTGCGCGTAGCGCAACGCCTGGGAGGCCCGCCACGCAAGCACACGCGCCTGATGCTCTCGCTGTGGTCGCTGATGCATGGTACCGCGATGCTGATGATCCGCGGCGGAGTAAGCGAACCACTGCACACGCAAATGATCCACGCTTGCCTTGACGCCATCGAGGCAATCATGCGGGCAGCGCAGGGATCAGACCGCAAACCGCATTCCGGGCCGAAATGGCCTGCCGGACTAATTCTGGGCGAGGCTGCGGAGAGCAAGATCAGCAGGCGCTGACTCGCAAACTATCGCGACGAACAGGATTACTTTCCCGAGGTTTCGGCCGTGAGCCGCGCAATCGCTTTTTCGGCTTCGTTGGCCTTGGGTCCGTGGGGCAGAATTCTCAAATAGCTCTGGTATTCGGCGAGAGCGTCGTCAAAAATTCCGAGCTTCTCAAGGCAGATCGCGAGACGGATCGTCGCCTGGGCATCGTTATCTTTGTAGAGCAGCGCATCGCGATAGCGCGCTTCGGCGGCATGATAGTTTTTCCGCCGGAAATAGAAATCCCCTACCTCGATGTCTTTTGCCGCCTTTTGCGGATCCCATGCGTGCAACTCGGTGACTCCACCGATTAATTCCGATTCAGCTTCAGCGTTGGCAACGGCATGGGAGCTCTCCGGATGTTTCTTGGCGTCGTCTGCCGGTGCATTCAGATCGACCGGTGCGTCCTTGCTGGAGCTCTCTCCCACCGCTGGACCGAGGTCCTGAACATGTACCTCGTCGTCGCGCGGAGGAGGCTGGTTTGGCACCTCGCGGGGGGCTGCCGAATTCCCACTCTGAGGCGAGGAGTTCGCAGGCGACGATGCCGATTGCCCAGCGCCAGCGGAAGAACCTTGATCAGACGATGGCGCCGGTGCGGAAGGAAATGAGTCTTCCTGTGTCGAACCTTGCTGCGAAGAAGCTTGTTGCGTGGGATTTTTCGGGGCAGAACTTTGTTGGGCGAAAGCGAGGCCGCCCAACGCGAAAATGAAACCCACGCATAACCAGACACGCATGCGTCTATTTTACCGAGGACACGCCACGGATTGAAACTGGGTGCGAATGGCTTGACAAAAAAGCCGCTCGACCCTGTAGTCGAGCGGCGTAGTTTGGCGAATCCTCCTGGGGATGGAGGGAACACACATAACATCCGAACGTTACATCGAAGACGGATTATTCTGCCCGGTCGTGGCCGGGGTGGTATCGCTTACTTGGTTTGTCATGAGCCGAACATCGACGCGGCGATTGTCGGCGCGGCCTGCGGAAGTCTTATTGGACTCGACCGGCTTATCTTTTCCCAATCCGATCACATAGATTTTGTGCGCCGGGACGTTGTACTTGGAAGCCAGATACTGAATTACCGAGTCCGCGCGGCGCTGGCTCAAGCCGTAGTTATACTCGGCCGAACCGACGGAATCCGTGCTGCCTTCCAAAGCAATAATGTATCCCTTGGTGCCGGCAATCGAACCAGCGAGCTGATCGAGAGCTTCTTTCGCTTTGGGAGTGAGATTGTCTTTGTTGAAGCCAAACTTCACTGACGTCTCAGCCACCGCGTGGTAGTTGTCAAGATTCTCGACCGTGTTGGTGACGACATTGACGCGGCCATTAGCAGCATCCGCTGTCTGCTGCGCTGCAGTGGCGGTCTGATTGGCGGCCTGCGCCTTCTGTTCAACGTCGGCAGTCTTTGCATTCACGGCTGCGATGCCGGCCTGCGCGCGGGCATCGACATCTTTAATCTCTTTGCTGTTCTGCGCCGTCATATCATCGAGTTCGTTGGTCTTGTTGATAAGCGGCGTGGTCTGCTGCTTCACGTAATTCTTGGTGGTGCAACCGACCGTCGCAGCCATGGCGGCTGCCAGGAAAATCGCTAACGAAGTGCGGGTCATGGTTGAAGCTCCTTCATGATCTTTCATATTCTTCATAATTTTCTCAGTGCAATCGGAAATTCCGACGGCATTAATTCCTGGGACAGAAAAACCCGGGAAGGGTAACCACCCACTCCCGCCGAGTACTTTTGCACGACAGATGCCAGTTCGCCATACAGCTTTTTCCCTATATAACTATCCAGAATATCAATAACTTAGAGGAAGAACAGCAAGAAACGCGCAAGCCTGCGCCGGAGCTAAAAGACGAAAAGCGAACACGCGTGATGGAAATTTTATACGGTGATAGCAGGGGACTTTCAGCTCCTGCGCGGTGGGGAGATAAGGGGAATCGTTTCTCCTTATGTTTGGCTCCGAGGCTAGGACCGGGCGCTGTCGCGGAGCCGAGGAAGAGGCACTCTCATCCAATACAATGTCTGCGTTCCTTGATCTTGTCTCCGATCTTGGATCTTCCACGGCATGGATCTGCTCAAGAAAATCCGGACCATCCCCACCGAGCCTGGAGTGTATCTGTACAAGAATGCCGAAGACGAAGTGATTTATGTGGGCAAGGCAAAGAACCTGCGGAGCCGCGTGGCCAGTTATTTTCATGAGGGCCGGTGGGAAGATGCAAAGACCGGCAGCCTGGTTCGCGAGGCAGTGGATGTCGATTACATCGTCGTCGCCAATAACAAAGAAGCGTTGGCACTGGAGAACAATTTAATCAAGCAGCGCAAGCCGCGCTTCAACATCCTGCTGCGGGACGATAAGACGTATCCCTATGTGAAGCTAACACTTGGTGAGCGCTGGCCGCGCGTTTTCGTCACCCGCCGGCTGCGTAAGGATGGCAGCGCTTATTACGGCCCGTACTTCCCTGCCAATCTTGCGTATCGCATTGTCGATCTGATTCACCGCAATTTCTTGATTCCTTCGTGCAAGGTCGATCTCACGCGGTTTCATCCGCGGCCGTGTTTGCAGTATTACATCAAGCGTTGCCTGGGACCATGCGTGCAAAATCTGACTACGCTTGAGGCCTATCAGGAAGCGGTCCGCGATGTGAAGCTTTTTCTGGAAGGGCGCCCGACGGATTTGTCGCGTTCTTTGCACGAGCGCATGGAGCAGGCTGCTGCCGCGGAAGAATATGAGCGCGCGGCAAGGTATCGCGACTTGATTTCGACGGTCGAGCAGTTGCAGGAGCGTCAGCGCATCGCCGCGGCTGAAGGCGACGATGCCGACGTTTTCGGCTATCACTGCGAGAACGGCATGCTGGCGGTGAATTTATTTCATATGCGCGGCGGGCGCGTGGTCGACCGCAGGGAGTTTTTCTGGGAGGATCTGCCGGAGCTCGAAACGGGACTGGCCGCGAATAACGATGTAGCGACAACGGCCCCGGGCCGTCCAAGCGAGCGAAGCTCGCCATCTGCCGACGTAACCACCAACACCGACGAAACCAGCCAAGCTGCGCTTGGCATGGACGGCCGAGGGCGGCCGTCCCTACATGAGTCGGAACTAGCTGACGCTGCTTTTCATCCCGGAGAGTTTTTCTCGGCTCTGCTAAAGCAGCTCTACATCGGTCAGCCGTACGTTCCGCGCAATCTATACGTGCCGGTGGATTTCGAAGACCGCGAGGCATTAGAGGATTTGTTATCGGAACAAAGCGCGGACAAGAGTGTCCGCGCCACAAGGCTGCATATTTTTGTGCCGCAGCGCGGGGAGAAACGATCATTAATCGATCTTGCCGGCACGAACGCGAAGCAGTCCTACGATCAGCGGTTTCGCGTACTCAAGCCCAACGCGAAGGCAATCCGAGAGGAACTGCAGGAAGTTCTGACCCTGCCCGAACTTCCCAAGCGCATCGAGTGCTTCGACATTTCGCATATTCAAGGCGCGGAGACGGTCGCCTCGATGGTGGTCTGGGAAGACGGGAAAATGAAGAAATCGGATTACCGGAAATTCATCATTCGCACCGTCGAAGGCGTCGACGATTTTGCCTCGATGCGCGAAGTCGTGACGCGGCGTTACAAGCGAGTACAGCAGGAAGAAAAAACGATGCCAAGTCTGGTGTTGATTGATGGCGGGTTAGGCCAGCTTCACGCGGCTGCAGAGGCACTGGAATCGCTTGAAATCATCAATCAGCCGCTGGCTGCGATCGCCAAGCGCGAAGAACTTTTGTACGTGTATGGACAGGAAAAGGATCCGATTGCTCTCGATCATCACTCTCCCGTGCTGCATTTGATTCAGCAAATTCGCGACGAGGCGCACCGCTTTGCAGTCACGTTTCACCGCAAGCGCAGGCAAATGCGCGACCGCTCGACGGAGCTGCTCGAGATTCCCGGTGTAGGCGAAAGCACGACTCGTCGTTTACTTGAACACTTCGGAAGTTTGCAGGCGGTAAGACAAGCGGATGCGGCGGCGTTGTCGGCGGTGGTTACGCGAACGCAGGCGGAAGCCATCAGCAATCATTTTCGGAAATGAATAGGAACTTCGACCTAGCGCCGAAAGCGACACGCTGCTCGAAAAGGCATAGCTAAAAGTACACTTTAGTTCGACAGCATGACCGGCGAAGCAGCCAGCACTCCTGCGGCGACCTCAAGGTCGTGCAGATCTTCGCGGCTAAAGTCCTGGGTGAATTTTGGATCGAGGCCTTTCCGCGAGATCTGAATCACTCCTAATACGGCCGACTGTTGATCGAGGATTGGAACCGACATCAGCTTCTGAATCGGGGCCAGCGGTGACGAGGGTGAATCGTCCGTTTCCACACCGAGAGGCTTGATCGTCTCGAAGATGCTCGCGTGCTTCACGCGGGCAAAGTTGTTGAAGATTTCTGCTTTCTTGCTCAATGCGGTGTGGGCTGCAATGGCTTTGCTCGAAATCGGAATCGCGCCGGTGGTTCGCAGATGCTCGGGAAAAATGAACTTCAGCAGCCCGCCTTCGAGCTTAAGCAAGGCCACTTCCGCATGTTGCACATGAAACACCTTGGCCAACACCATGCTCACTTCCAGCGGAGTGATGCCTTCGCTCAGCACAGATCCAAGCGGGAGTAAATTCTCGGGAAGAACGATCTCTTCCAGAACTTCATTCGCAGGCTTCTGATTCATAGAATAAGTATCGCGCTTTCGATTTGAGAACCGCGAGTGATCCCGCACTTTGAACGCCAGTTGGGACCGACATTCACATCCTACAAGCCCTTTTATTTCAGCAAAGTAGCTAACGATCATGTCCTTTTGCGCAGGCCCGAAAAGCGCTGGCCGGGCCGAAATACGCCATCCGGTTGACACTTTTTGGCTCCCGAGTTGGCCTTCCGGGAGGGGGTTCTGCAGGACTTAAGGAATTCTTAACGGCTCACTTCCCTTCCTGGCCCGGAAGTAATTACACTTTCGCCTATGGCGATTCCTGCGCAACCGAACGTAAAGTTGAATAACGCCCCCGACTACCGCGAGTCTTACGCCAATAGCGTGCAGATGCGGGTGAACGTGTGGGATTTTTTTCTGGCCTTTGGCACAGTCCAGCAGCAGAGCGAAAACCAGGTCGAGATTCGAAACTTTCAGGGAATTTATCTCAGCCCACAACAAGCCAAGGCATTACTCGGACTCCTGCAGCAGAATGTCTCGGGCTACGAAACCGCCTTCGGCGAGATCAAACTCGATCCGCGCATGACTCCGGCCGGGCCGGTGCATTAGGCGACTCCCTCCGATGAACGGGACGAACCTCTGAGCAACGACGTGCACACGAAGAAAGCCTGGCGGTTGTCGCCGCCGGTAGCTTTCGTTTTCATTTTCGTATTCATTTTTCTGTTGCATCTGCCTCTATTGCGATTGCCCTACTTCTGGGATGAAGCAGGCTATTACATTCCCGCTGCACGCGACATTTTTCTCACCGGCAGCCTGATTCCCCATACGACGGTTTCGAACGCGCACCCGCCGCTAGTGATGCTCTGGCTGGCGTTGTGGTGGAAAGTCGTGGGTTTCGCTCCTGCGGTCACAAGAGCGGCAATGGTTCTGCTGGCCGCATTTGTTCTGCTGGGCGTGTTTCGCCTGGGCAAGTGCGTCGCCAACACAAGAGTGGCGATTGCCTCGACGCTATGCACCGCGCTCTATCCGGTATTCTTTGCGCAGAGCTCACTGGCGCAAGTCGATCTTGTGGCTGCAGGCTTCATATTTTGGGGCATCGCCGCATATATCGAAGACCAGCCAATCGGGGCGGCCGGCTGGTTCGCGCTGGCCGGGCTTGCCAAGGAAACGGCAATTTTGGCTCCGGTCGCGCTGCTCGTGTGGGAGAGCGTCGGCCTTGCAGCGAAAAAAGCAGTGAAAAAGCCTTGGTTGGACGAGTTGCAGGACGGAGATAAAGCTGGTCGAAGTGGGTGGGCAACCTCGATTTCCGGAGCCCGGCGGCGCATCGCCGCTCTGGCGATTTCCATCGTGCCGCTCGCGGTCTGGTATGCCTATCATTACTCGCGCACTGGATACATCTTCGGCAATCCGGAGTTTTTCCGTTACAACGTTTCCGCGACGCTCAATCCCGACCGATTCTTGCTGGCGCTAGTTTTGCGAATCTGGCAACTGTGCGGATATCTGCATTTGTGGGTACTGACCCTGGCAGCGTTCCTTGCCATGTGGATGCTGCCTCCGGAGCGAGACTTCGGCAGCGAGCGGCCACGGATCGGTATTCGCCAGCAAATGGTCTTTTATGTCGTGATCGCGACTTATCTGATCGCGATGTCGGTGATCGGGGGAGCAGTGCTGGCGCGTTATATGCTGCCCGCGGTCCCTCTGATTATCATTCTCTGCGTCTCGACGCTTTGGCGCAGGTTGCGATACTGGCCTGCGGTCATTGCGTTCGTTGCCCTGGCGTTTGTCGCGGCCTGGTTCTGGAACCCGCCTTATGGATTCGCGCCCGAGGACAATCTGGCTTATCGCGACTACCTCATCCTGCACCATGATGCCGAGCAATTTCTGGAGGCCCGTTATCCCATGGCGCGCGTGCTCACCGCTTGGCCGGCTTCCGACGAAATAACTCGTCCCTGGCTCGGCTACATAACCCGGCCGATGCGTGTGCTGCGCATCGAAGATTTCGATCTGCATCAGGTTCTGTCGGCGGCACAGCTTCACGCGGACTACGATGTGGTTCTGGGTTTCTCTACAAAATACGAACCTGGGCCGCAGGTTTGGAATCGCTGGCGGAACTTCTCGCAACTGGAAGCGCATTGGAAAAACCGCTTCTTTGGGTATCACCGCGATCTGCCGCCCGCCGTGATCGCTCGCATTCTGGGAGGGAGGATCGTGTTTTCGGAGCAGCGTCACGGCCAGTGGATCGTCGTAATCGAAGCGCAAGGACTGGAAGAGGCCGAAGAATTCGCTCCCAATCCAAAGAGTTTGGAACACAGAAAATGAATTTTCTGTTCCTTAGTTTCGATTACTGGTTTGGACTAGCCTCCAGCCGCGCGTGGTAACCCTTGCGCGCTCGGACCTGCAAACGCTTCCCATTCTTTTCAGCGACGATGCTGATAGTGCGATAGCTGCCGTCTGGGTGGAAATCGGCGGGCTTGTAGGCGATGAAATAGCGGCTGCGAATCAAATCGCGCAGCTTGTCGAACGACCTGCCCAAAGTGAGGACGTCTCCGGGAAACATGGCTTCCCCGCCGGTGCGATCGGCCAGGGCTTCGAGCACCTTGTCAGCGTCGGTCTTATCGCTGTGATCTTCCTTCGTGCTGACGGTGTAAATGGTGACCCCGGCTCTTTCTGCGCTGTCGATGCTCTGCCGAAGACTGCGCTGGCTGGAATTGTCTTCTCCGTCGCTCACAACGACCAGCACTCTGGCGACACGCTCGTCATCGGGATAATCCGCCAGCTTCCTGCATGCGTAGGAGACCGCATCAAAGAGCGCGGTGCCACCTCCATTACTGAGTTTGTGGATGCCGTCTCCTAGTTCCCTGGGATCTGAGCTGAAGTCCTGCATGATGGTCGGTTGAGTCGAGAAGCCGGCCACGAACGCAAGATCGGAGGTGTGGTTGAGCACCTTCTCTACGAATTTTGCCGCCGCGTTTTTTTCAAAAGAGAAACGTTGGTTCACCGAACCACTGGTATCGATTAGCAACGCCAGCCGCAACGGGAGTTTCGACTGGGGAGAAAACTGCACAACTCTGGCGGGAGGCTTATTGTTGTCGCGAATCCGAATTT
>JASHTD010000371.1 GCA_030040725.1 Candidatus Sulfotelmatobacter sp.
GCAGCGCCATTGCGCCGTCACCGGTGTAGAGGTAGATGCCGCCGCAGCGCGATGTGCTGCGAATTACTGTGAAGAGGTTCACGTTTTGGATCTAAATTCACCAGAATGGATTACGCGGTTTTCGGAAAACGGATTCGAGGCGGTCTTGCTGGGTGATGTGTTAGAACACCTGGTCGACCCTGCACGTGTACTCTCTCAAATGCACGACGTTCTTGCTCCAAACGGATCACTGGTGATTTCCCTACCCAACATTGTGCATTGGGAGACCCGCATGAAGGTTTTGTTAGGCCGATTCGATTACCAGTCTTGCGGCACTTTGGACCACACGCATTTGCGTTTTTTTACATTGAAAACTGCGCGGGCACTGATTGAATCGGCAGGATACCGCATCTTTCGGTTCCATCCTGCGGTTGGAGGGCGGATGACTGGCCATTTGCGGCCGGGTTGGCAAATGCTCGCGAAAATGTTGCCGGGACTATTTGCATTTCAGTTTCTATTCGAGGTTAAGGGTCAATGATCGGCATGGATGTGCCTGGCCGTTCTTCGTCAATCAGGCGTTTGCCTCGCATCGGTTTCGGTTTCGAGGGTTTCGTGTTAGGAACAAAAAGTCGCAAGAGTGATATAGTGACGAGCGAATGGGAGGTTGGATCGGCAATCGTCGAGGAGGCTATGATTTGTCAGCTAAGGTAACAGTCGTTTTGCTGATCTGGAACGAATGGCACCATACATCATCGTGTCTTTCATCCCTTAAACACTTGGACTATCCGAATTTCGATGTCGTGGTTGTCGATAATGGTTCGACGGACAACTCGGTCGCACTTATTCGTGGGATATTTCCCTGGGCGAAGGTCATTGAAAACGGGAAAAATCTCGGGTTCTCAGGCGGGTGTAATGTCGGAATTAAATATGCGCAGCAGCAAGGTTCCGATTTCATATGGCTGCTAAACAACGACACGACGGTGGATCCAGGCGCTTTGCGCGCGATGGTCGAAAAAGCTCAGACCAACCCCAGGATTGGAGCTGTTGGTTCGGTAATTTATTTCATGGATGAACCGACTCGCCTCCAATGCTGGGGGGGCGGGTACGTTAATTTTTGGCTAGGGAGGTCCGGACACTTTCTCCAAAAAGTGGACGATGACCAAGTGGAATTCATCACCGGTTGCAGTCTTCTTCTATCGCGGGCAGCGATCGATGAAATTGGATCCCTTGAGGAAAGATTTTTTATGTACTGGGAGGATGCGGATATCTGCTTTCGTCTGCGCCGCGCCGGATGGCTTCTGGCGGTGGCGGCAAATTCGAAGGTCTGGCACAAGGGCTACACTACGATGGGTAAGGCTAAAGCAAGTGCCTACAGGCACTTTAGTGCTTCTGCATCCTACTTCTTCAGCAAGCACGCGCCCGTACCAAAGTTTTCGATTTGGGTTGGCTTTGCTACGCGCATTGCGAAGCGAATCGTCGTCGGAGATTGGGAGAAACTCCGCGCCGTTTGGGTTGGAATGACGCATGGACGTGTGGCTTCCTAAGCGATTGATCGAAGCCCGGGCGTTTTGTGTAGGCTTGTGTGTTTGCCGCTCGAAGCATCGGCGGTTTGTGCCTCTTCAAGAACTGGGAGCGCTCATTCTAATCGATCGCTCCTGATTAGCGTGCGATAGTTCATTTCGAGTTCTGCATGACGGCATCTAATAGTCGACAAAATATTATTGGGTCGGTTGCTCACCCTGAAGAGTGTTGTGCTGTTCCCGCTCATCGAGAAGTTCGGGCTCGGCAAGGCGGGGTTGTCGTGTCTTTTGCCCCGTTTACGGATTTTCTCGGGTGGGAACGTGGAACGGATTTCCTTAAAACCTTAATTGACGAATATGGGTGCAAACGCATTCTGGAGATCGGTTCCGGCGCAAACCCAACCCTCGAGCCAAAGGTTGTTCGCGACAAACGTCTCTTGTATGTAACAAGCGATTTAAATTGGGAAGAGATGGAGAAGGCTGATCCAGTCTATGAACGACTTGTTTTGGATCTCTCAGCGGATGAAATACGCCCTGAGTTGATGGGCGAATTCGACCTAGTATTTTCGAGAATGGTGGCCGAGCATGTCAGCGATGGGTTGAAGTATCATCGGAACATCTTCCGTTTGCTGCGACATAATGGAGTCTCGGCCCATTGCTTTTCAACCCTGTGGTGCTTACCATTTGCTGCGAATCGGCTGTTTCCTGAGTTCTTGAGCGTTCGTCTGTTGAATACCTTCGCCCCGAGAGATATACACCGCCACGCTAAATTTCCTGCCCGTTATAGCTGGAGCCGAGGCCCAACAGACACCATGATACGACGATTTGAAGATATTGGATTCGAGGTCATAAAGTATACAGGTTATTTCGGTCACAGCTATTACCAACGCGTGAGCACATTCTTGCACCGGATGGAGATCTTCAAAACAAGCGTGCTGCTACGCTGGCCCCATGCAACGTTCTGCAGTTATGCGACCACAGTGCTTCGAAAGAGATAGTTACGCTCGATGAGCTCCCAGCGGCTTCGTTGAAACCTTCGGCGGACAATTCGGGAAATAGTGTTTCCGAAAAGCTGATGAAGCCGTCTTCCTCGATGGAATTCGTCATTGGAGGCTCAGCCATGCCGCCGCTGACAGAGCGGCGCTTTGTGGCTGGGAATTGTTCTGCTATGCTTCGAGGAGTGCGCCCATGCTAGTGCCGGTTTCCTTTGATCGTCGGCTCTGGCGGTTGTTGGTCCCTATTGCAAATGATTTCACTGCATTCGGCTGATGCCATCATCCTGACTTCATTGGCTGTTCAGTTTCTCGCCTACTGGCTCGTGGCAAGACGTGACCACAGCTTCCTGAATATTCTGACTCCAGACTGTCTGATCGGCATTCCGGCGAGTTATATTCTGCCTGCTGTTTACGCTCATTTGTTTGGCACGGAAGGCAGTCTGTTTGCGTTTGTCTACGTTTACGCGACAATGGCTGTAGAAGGATTAGTGTTTGCTTTGGTGTATGTCAAACAAAGCAAAAAAAAGCTAAGGTTGCCGTTTGGTTTCGCGCATAGAAACTTCGGATCTTTTTTTTTCGTTTTTTTGGTTCTTGCTTTCCTCCTCTATTTACC
>JASHTD010000372.1 GCA_030040725.1 Candidatus Sulfotelmatobacter sp.
AGGTTGGCAACCTGCTCCTCCTGGTGGTCGCTGACCCGAATTCGGACCACGGCATTCTTCCCACTGAAATCCAGAAGATAAACGTACTTTCCATCGTGGGACCAGTTCAGCCAACTCAACGATCCGCTGGCCAGCTGAACCCATTTCTGGGTTTGAAAGTCGAACAGCAGCAAAATTTTCGAGTCCGCCGAGAAGGCGGAAATGTAGTGGCCGTCCGGAGACCATCGCGGCGAATAAAGCCCTTGCGAACCGGGAAGAGTCGAAATCTGGCGGGTTGCCAGGTCGAGAATGTGGATCGCCGACGCGGGATCGTTCGATTCCCCGGCAAATACGATCTTGCTCCCGTCGGGCGACCAGTTCGGGTCCAATTGCTGGCTGGCATCGTTAGGCATCAACTGCTGCGGAGTTCCGCCGTCGTTCGAAACCTCATAAATTCTCGCGGGCTTGTCCGCCGTCAACGCAAATTCGAAGAAAACGATGTTCTTGCCATCGGGAGACCAGCGCGGCAGAACCGCATACATTGGCGGGTAAACCAGCTGCAGGCGCTCGCTGCCATCCAGTTTGCTTCGCCACAGAGCACCGTCACGATACGAAACGTATGCGACCCATTGGCCGTCTTTCGAGAAGGCAACGTATTCTGCGGAAATTCCCCCGAGAAAAGGCAAGAACTGTGCCGACTTTGCGTCATAGCGCTCCAACTCGCCTCGGTATGTCTGGCCGATGACAAAAAGCTTTTTGCCATCTTTGCTGGGAAGTGGCGAGGACAGCGACAACGGGCTGAACGTTAACTGAATAGGTCTTGCGTCAGGTCGGAACCAGCCGTTATTTCGCGGAAGCGCCCAAATCTGCCGGTTTGACTGGAAAACGAAATACTTCCCGTCGGGCGTCCACTTCCCGCAACATTCATCCGGTGGATTGTGCCAGCCTGCCAGCAGACGATGCAGGTCCTTGCCAGACACAGCAATCTCCCAGGCGAGCTGCTGGCCGACGGTGCCGGCGGTCTCGGAAGAATCGAATCGCAAGTGGCTGGCGTCGGAGGACCAGGTCACATTCAAAATGTCGCCTCTCACGCTGACCAGCTTGCGCGATCGCGTGCCGTCCGCTGCTGCCACGAACAAGTCGCCCAGATTCGTATAGGCCAGCATTTTGCCATCGGGAGACCACGCACCGGTTTCTCCAATGAGGTCACCGATTCTGCGTGGCGAGCCTCCCAGCAGAGGTATGCTCCACAACGGCCCTTTGGGCGGCGCACCCTGCCCATCGACGACCAGAAGCTCTAATCCATCAGGCGAGAGATCGATGGCAGACATGTTGGGGGAAGGCAGAACTGAAATCTTCTGCATCTCTCCGCCGGTAACTGGAATTGCAGCAACACCGCGAGAAGAAAAGCTTCCGGCTCGCACTTCACCCAAACTCAAATACAATCTCGAGCCGTCGGTCCCAATCAGTGATTTTGGCTGGCCATCGTGCGTGAGTTGAACGTAATTTGCGACCCTGGGCGCCGGCACGGGCTGCAGCAAATGAGCAACCAGCGCTGCGAGCGCGACAATCGCCAAGACCACTACAACCCACGCGGTCAGCCGACGGTTGGGCGAATCCTTTTTTCTATCAAACTGGGCCCTTACTTCATGAACTCCGCTGGCAGATGAGGCTGTCGCATTCTGTAAAGCCTCCAGCGCAAACGCCAAATCGGAAGCCGACTGAAATCGTTGGCTCGGGTTCTTCTCCAGGCAACGATGGACAACTCTTTCCAGCGCCACCGGCGTATCCGGCGAGAGTTGCGAAATGGGCGTGGGATCTTCGTTCAGAATGGCACTGATAGTGTCGGCCTCGGTTGGCTTCTGAAAGGTTGTTTGTCCCATCACCATTTCGTACAGGATGGCTCCGAAAGCAAATATGTCGGTGCGATGGTCGGTCAGCTGGCCGCGTACTTGTTCCGGGGACATGTAGCCTACAGTTCCAATGGCCACACCGGGCAGCGTGACGGTCGGGGCTGGATTGGCGGGCGAGTCTTTTGGCTGATTCAGCTTGGCCAGGCCAAAATCCAGAATCTTAATTCGTCCCTCTTTAGTGACGAATAAATTGTCGGGTTTCAGGTCGCGGTGAACCACTCCTTTTTCATGCGCCGCCGCTAGCCCGTGGGCGATCTGGATTCCAAAGTCGACAACTTTGCGCAATGAGAGTGGCCCGCGCCGGAGCACTTCGGTGAGCGTCTTGCCTTCGAGCAGCTCCGACACGAGGTACGGCGTGCCCTCATAGGTTCCCATCTGATAAACCACGAGAATGTTGGGATGGTTCAGCGCGGCTGCGGCTCTGGCTTCGTGCTCGAAACGAAGCAGGCGTTGGGCGTCGGAGGAAACCAGCTCGGGCAGCACCTTGATGGCAACGTCGCGATTGAGGCGAGTATCGCGGGCGCGATAAACCTCGCCCATACTGCCCGCTCCTAGAGGCGAAAGAATTTCATATTGACCCAGTTTCGTGCCCGCAGTCAGAGCCATGTGTGCGTCATTATAGCTCCGGGCAAAACGGGTCCGGTTGGGAATGTGGTTGCATCGAACATTTCTACTGTCGATTTCCTCAACCCCGATTCCCGCGCGAGCGATCGGCCATCTCTTATCCCTCCGCTGAACTGGTATTCTCTTTTCGCAGGGCAACTCTCAGTATTCCTAAAACCCACGCAAGTCCGGCCAGGGACGCGATCCAGACAGCGGCTGCTACATTCACTACCCAGTCAGGCACGGCCCCTACTCTCCGCAGCAGGAAAGGCAGAAAGTTCCAAGTCGTGATGTGGACGTAATCCCAGGGATCTTGCGTCATGGCAACGTTGTTCAGTCCCCAGGCATTCATCTTGCCGAGAGCGAAGGCCACGATGTTCTTGAAACGCAATGCGATCACGAATGTGGGATGCCCTAGAGTTTCCATTTGATAGATTTCGAGCGGAAACCAAAAAGCGAGCGATGCGATCTGAATAACAAAACTGATCGCGATCAGAGCAATCGCGCCGTGCCGGATCCAGGCACTCAAAGTCGCGTGGTAACGCAATAACATCGGAACCGCAAGCATTGCGGCCATTTCTACCGCGGTTGAAACGTAACGGTCGCCCCAGGCAAAATCACCCGCCCAGTACGTGTATCGCGCATAGAAACAAATGTAGCCGAGCAACAAAACCAGCGAACCCACGCTATAGGCTCGAACCCCCGGCGACAACTTCCTCCACAAGATGATCAGCAGAGCAATCGCGAGCAGCAACAATGGATCGAACAGAAAAAATGACTTCTCCGGCTTGAGGAGCGGCCCGACGAATCCTTGCCAAAAAGGCGTACTCCATGGAAAGCTTGCCGGCAGGCTGGGATCCTGCAGTCTTTGTTCTTTTGCGAACAGAGGAACATAGGTATTAGTAAACGATCCGAAACGGTAGTACTGATAAAGACGGTCGATCAAGAGAAAGAACGCATATACCGGCGCAGCAACTTTGCAATAAGCAACGAATCGATCCCAGATCTGGCGCGCGCTCGCTCGTTCGAACCAAAGCACGAGAAGAAGAAAAATGCCCGCGCCGACGAGATCGAGGCCGGTGGTAAGCCGCGTAAGCAAGTTCAGTCCCAGGGCTCCGCTTCCCCAAAACAACTCTCTTCTATTACCGGTGCGCAACCAGTCATACTGAAAAGAAAATCCAACCAGGGTCAGAAGCATGATGTAGTTGTTTTCCATCATGTTCTGCGTGTAATGCAGGTGGGTCGTGCAGAATAGCAGCGCCAGAACCCCAACGACCGATTCCCGCACGGTAAACTTCAGTTGGCGGAGCAGTCGAAACGCAATCAGCGCCGTAAGCACGTTCACAAGAATGCTTGTGCTGTAGCTGACCACGATGCTGCGCACGCTGGGATCATCTTCGTAATCGAAAAAAAAATTCCAATCGGCGATCCATGTCCCGACTAAATCAGCCGGCAGCATGAGCAACGATTGGCCGACCCCGTACCAGCTATAGAGCTGTCCGCCGCGACCCGGAAGGCCGAACTCGGGATATTCGTTGGGAAAAACCTGTGGCTCGGACGTCCAGAGCCAGTGCGTGGTTTGCAGCCGGTGCGCGGTGTCGGCGCTGCCAAGCTCTCCCGATTGAACGGCAAACGCAAGTAAGCCTGCGGTCAGGCAAAGCAGGAAAACTGGATC
>JASHTD010000373.1 GCA_030040725.1 Candidatus Sulfotelmatobacter sp.
CAATTCGGAATGACAAAATTTTGTTTTGCGGAAAGCTGACCGCCGATAGCTGATGACAGCGTTTTTGGGGAGCTAACGAGATTGGAAGACGTCCAGGTAACGGCGATGCTGGTGCGGCGCTGTGTCGCCGGAGATGCGGCTGCCTGGGAAGAGATCGTTCAGACATACAATCGGCGCATTTACAACATCTGCTACCGCTTCGCCGGATCGGCCAACGACGCCGAGGACCTTACGCAGGAAGTCTTCATCAAGATGTACCGCACACTTTCGAGCTATGACAGTTCGAAAGGTGCGTTCGTCACCTGGGTAACCACGATCACCCGTAACTTGCTGGTCGATCATTTCCGCAAGACCAAGCAGGACCGCATCACCGACTCGCTTGACGCCCCCGTCTCTGCCCAGGAAGATGCGCAGCCGCTGAGCGTGCAAATTCATGACCAAAGTGCCCCTCCCGATGCACATGTACGCAGCCGGGAGGTGGGGGAAACCGTTCACGCTGCTCTCGGCAAGCTTTCGCCAGAGCTGCGTGAGGCAGTGATTCTACGAGACTTACAGGATTTCGATTACCGTGAAATCGCAACCGTTTTGAAGGTTCCGGAGGGGACTGTGAAAAGTCGAATAAATCGTGGGCGCGCGGAACTTGCGCGCCTCCTACAACGTACCTATAGACAGGTGATGTGATGCCAGACGAAACCAGTAACGGAATGCAGTGTCACGAGTTCGACGGCCTGCTGGCGGATGCCATTGATGGCATCCTGAGCGGCACGCAACTCGACCGCTTCCAGGGCCACGCGCGGACTTGTTCCGCCTGCGGGCCGCTGCTCGCCGAAGTTGAGGCGGGCCGCCACTGGCTGAAGGAGCTTTCGGAGGTAAATCCTCCGGCCAGTCTGGTCACCAGTATTCTGGCATCCACAACGGGTGTTGACACCCAACGCCTGCGGGTAAACGCGAACGTGCCGCAGCGCGTTTCTCTCTGGGATCGCGCGCAAGCCTGGGTATCGGGAGCGATGCAGCCCGTTCTTGCCCAGACTTGGGCAACGGTGCGGCAACCGAGATTTGCCATGTCGTTCGGAATGGCATTTTTCTCCCTCTCGGTTGCACTGAGCGTGCTGGGCGTTAAGCCCACCGACTTGAGTCACGTGAGCTTGCGGCCAGCGGCCATCCGGCACACGTACTACAACACGCAAGCCCGGGTTGTGCGATATTACGAGAACATCCGGTTCGTTTACGAGGTGGAATCGCGGGTTCGCGAGCTTAAGCGGAATGTCCAACCTGCCGAGCCTGCCCCGAGTGAGGCGACGCCGGATAAGAAAGAACACAAGGACGACACAACACAACAGCCTGAGCAGAAGCAAGAGCGCAATTACAGCCAGACCGATAACCATCTCGTGCTGGCTAGCGCGCGGCTGGGCCCATCTGTCAATGATGCGTTTCGAAACGATCCATCTGTAGTGTCGGTGACCACGTACAGGAGGTTCGTATGAACTGCGCCACGCATCCCGATATCGCCGCGGTGGCATTCTGCCGCACCTGCGGCAAGCCGCTTTGCGGCAACTGCACCCGCGATGTCCGCGGAGTCATTTACTGCGAGCCCTGCCTGGCGTCGCGGCTGGAAGGCACCACGCCGCCGCTTGGCGTTGTTCCGCCATCGCCCGGATACGTGCCGCCGGCTTCTGGATTCGTTCCCCCGGCCCAATCGACATATCCCGCGGTTGGAACTCAGCCTGCGCGATCTTCGGGTCCGAATCCAGCTGTGGCCGGAATTCTCGCCGGGTTTTTCCCCTTCGGCGTGGGTGCTGTTTACTGCTCGCAATACGCCAAGGGTTTGGCGCACTTGATCATCTTCGCGATGCTAATCTTCGCATCCGGTCATGCCGGAGGGTGGGATTGGGTCTTCGGCTTGGGTATTGGATTTTTCTACGTCTACCAGATCATCGATGCTGTACGCACTGCGCATGCACTGCAAGCCGGACAGCCCGCACCGGATCCTTACGGCTTGGGCCAGAGCTTCAGCTTTGGAGAGCGGAGCGAAGGCAAAAACATTCCGGCGGTTGCGATTATTCTTATCGGCCTAGGTGTGCTGTTTCTTCTGCACACCATGAACATCTTCGAGTTCGGCCTCGATCGTTTCTGGCCTCTCCTTCTGATTTTCTTTGGCGGCTGGATGTTTGCGAAGCAGTGGGGACTGTTTGGCCAAAGCAGCGCATTACGGCGCATTAGCTGCCAGTGCGACCGCTGCCGCATGCGCCGGATCACCGGTCCGGCAATCCTGATGACCATCGGGATTCTCTTCTTGTTGCAGACGCTCTACGTGGTCGATTTCGACCGCACCTGGCCTGCAATCCTGCTGGTCATCGGCATCGTGAAATTGCTGCAGAGCAATGCTTCTTCGGCAGGGCACACTGGTCTTTGGGGGGCAGGACGCGGAGCTGTCGCGCCGCCTCCGCCGCCACCGCCAGCAGCTTCCGATCCGGGGGCAACACCGCCTGCGGGTTCCTCCGGTGGGGAGGTGCGTAATGTCTAGCCCGATCCAAGGCAATGTCCAACCTCCGGTGCCGGCGCCTCCGCCGTACCGCCATCGCCGCTCGTTCGCCGGGCCGATCGTGCTGATCATCCTTGGCATTGTCTTTCTGTTCGGCAATCTGCACATGATTTCCTGGGCACGGCTGGGAACGCTGTTTGCGCACTACTGGCCGCTGCTGCTGATTCTTTGGGGCATCATCAAACTGATCGAGCATCAACAGGCGCAGCGCGATGGCTTGCCCACGCGCGGCATTGGCGCGGGCGGAGTCTTTCTCGTCATTTTCATTGTTGTCTGCGGCCTCATCGCCACACAAGCCGCGCGCTTCAACTGGGGCGAGATCAAAGATAATCTCAACATCGACAACGGCGACTTCGACAACATCTTTGGCCAGACCTACAGCTACGATAACAACCTCGTGCATGGTTTGACGCCAGATATCACGTCTCTTCGCGTAAACAACGATCACGGCACAGTCAATGTCAGCGCGTCCGATGACAATAAAATTACAGTGACCGTCCGCAAACGCATCGGAGCGGAGAACCAGGGTGACGCCGACCGGTATAACACGGAGACCATGCCGCAATTCACCCCCGCCGGCAATACGATCGTTCTCGACGCCAGGACCCAGGCCGCCAACGATCACTCTGTCCAGAGCGATCTCGACATCTCTCTCCCTCGCAAGATGCAGGTCCAGATTACTTCGCGCCGCGGCGATGTGTCGGTGAATGATCGCCAGGGCGAAGTCGACATTAACACCCAGCACGGCGACGTTTCCCTGGAAGCCGTTACCGGAAACGTCAAGCTAAATCTTGAAAAAGGCTCGGCGAAGGTGGCGCAGGTCACCGGGGACATCCACATCGACGGCCGATTGAATGAAGTTTCCGTCACCGACGTTACTGGATCGCTGCAGCTCGACGGCGAATTCGACGAGAGCGTCAAGCTGGCTCGCATCAGCAAGAATGTGGTCTTCAAATCCTCGCGCACCGATCTTGAATTTTCGAGCATCGCGGGCGAACTGGATCTCGATTCCGATGACCTTCATGCCGAGCAACTGGTCGGCCCGGTGCATCTGGTGACGCGGTCGAAGGAGATCAATCTGGAAGACGTTTCCGGCGATCTCCGTGTGCAGGACGACAATGGCGGCATCGAAGTCTCGATGCGTTCGTTGGGTAACGTACAAATCGACAATCGCAGCGGTGATATCCACCTGAGTGTGCCGGACAAAGCTGGGTTCCGCATCGACGCCCGGGTGCGTGACGGCGAGATCGAATCCGATTTCCCCAGCGTAAAGATCGATAACAGCGACCGCGAATCGACCGCCAGCGGCACCGTAGGCAACGGCGCCTCTCACATCGTGATCAACAACGAGCACGACGGCATCGAAATTCGCCGGGTTGCGCCGCAACCTCCGCAGCCTCCGCATCCGCCGGTCCCGGTCGTACCGCCGAAGCCAGGGCGGAACCTGCCTGCGCCAAACTCAAAAGTGGAACCAACGGAAAACTAACTTCGCACTTCACGAGCCTTTCGGCCTGTCATCGTGAATGAGGATTTGCTTTGCGATAAGCAAAGCAAATCCCCAGTCGAAGGACCCACTAAGTTCCTCCGACCCCCATTTTTGCAAGGGAGCCATCCCCGATGTCCAACCGTGCATGCACATATCTTTACCTTAGCTCGCGGCATCTGCGACACTGAACGTTCATGGGCAAAATCCACATCCTCTCCGAAGCTGTTGCCAATAAGATCGCCGCGGGAGAGGTTGTCGAACGGCCAGCCTCGGTCGTTAAGGAACTCCTCGAGAATTCACTCGATGCCGGCGCGACCCGCATCAAGATCAGCATCGAGGCGGGGGGCAAGAAGCTCATCCAGATCACCGATCACGGTTGGGGCATGGTCCGTGATGACGCCATGTTGGCTTTCGAGCGCCATGCCACTTCGAAGCTGAAGGATGCCGAGGACTTGCTGAAAGTAGCTACCCTCGGCTTCCGCGGCGAGGCCTTGCCGTCCATCGCCTCCGTTTCGCGGCTTAGCCTGGGAACCTGCGCCGCGGATGCTGCTTCAGGAACCATCATTGAAATCAACGGTGGCAAGCTGGCCCGCGTCGAGGAAGCCGGATTGCCCCAAGGGACGTCCATCACCGTTCGCGATCTTTTTTTCAACACTCCCGCGCGCAAGAAATTCTTGAAAGCCGAATCGACTGAACTCTCCCACATCGCCTCGCTGGTGACGCACTACGCGCTGGCGCACCCCGACAAGCATTTCGAACTGCACTCATCCAGCAACGCCATGCTGGTCGCACCTCCGGTCGCCGGATACAGCGAGCGCGTCTACCAGGTCTTCGGCAAAGAAACGCTCG
>JASHTD010000374.1 GCA_030040725.1 Candidatus Sulfotelmatobacter sp.
TGGAAAATCGTATGCGAGCCAGAGGCTATGGTTTTCCTTACACCCGATTTGCGCCGGCAGGAGCCTTTCGGCGATTACGAGTATGCGCTGGATGTGCCGGGACGAGTCTCCGTGCTTGAACTCGGCGTAGTAATCGAAGCGTTGCGCATCTCTCCTGATTCATGCAACGCGGAGTATAATCCGCAACAACTTCTGGATGCGAAGTTTGTGCCCGAACGGCTGACGCTGCGAAACTGGCGCGCCGGAGATCGATACTGGCCGGCGCACACCAAGTCGCCCAAGAAGGTGAAAGAGCTGCTGCAGGAAAAACACATACCTCAGCCGCAGCGGAAGCTCTGGCCGGTGGTCGCAAGTGTGGATGAAATCGTGTGGATGAGCGGCTTCGCGGTTCCGGCAAAATTCAGCTGGAAGCGGGCGGGTGAGGCGGTGTTGATCCGCGAGGTGCCATGGGGCGAACACGGGGCAATCTAGGGCTACTTCGATCGCATAAAGACGCAGGAGCGGAGGTTAGCCGTTTCAATGAACAGCAGAGTCGAGTCACGGCAGGTTATTTCGGCGGAGCAGATCCAGAAGCGGGTCAAGGAACTGGCCCGGCATATTTCGGACGATTATCAGGGGCAGACGGTGCAGGCGCTGGCCGTGCTCGAAAATGCGTTCATGTTCATGGCCGATCTGGTGCGGGCTCTCGAAGTGCCGGTCATCTGTCAGTTCATCAAACCCCGGTATCGCAAACAGCAGGGCAGCGCGTCGGCCGAGGTAATGGAGATTTTCTTCAGCCACGAACCCGATATTCGCGGCCAGCACATTCTGCTGGTCGAGGGCCTGGTGCACTCCGGCGTGACCAGCGAATTTCTAATGAATGACCTTCGGGCCAGGGGCGCGGCGTCGGTGAAGCTGGTGACCCTGCTCGACCGGCAATCGGCGCGCCGGGTGGCTTTGCAGCCCGATTACTTCGGGTTTTTGGTGGATGAGGCTTATCTTGTTGGTTACGGTCTGGGGGCAGCGGAGCAAACCAATCGCAACATTCCCTATCTGATAGCGAGTCCGGTGCCCTTGATGACCTAAGTTATGCGAAGAAGATCGCACGTTTTTCCCCGGAAAAAGGTAAAATAAACGGCTAAGGAATTTTCCCATCGAATTGGGCCGCAAGGCATCTAACTTTAGTGTGAACGGTCGAGGCACGTTTGTGCGTGTGAGCTTCGATTGGTTCGGGAGCATTATTGGTGAATTCGACAGTTAAGACCGTGGTGTTTTGGGTGGTCATCGGACTCTCCGCCCTGCTTTTGTGGACCGTGATTCAGCAGGGCCGCGGCGGGCAAAAAGATAAGGAAGTCAACTTCTCGCAGTTCATGACCGACGTGAGCGACGGGAACGTGCAGGAGGTCACTCTGGATGGCCAACAGGTGCACGGGAAATTGCGCGACGGCTCCGCCTTCCATAGCACCGTTCCGGTGAATTATCCGGACATGTACAAGACGCTCACCGATAAGGGAGTGTCGGTGAATATTAAGGACGTGAACAGCGGAAGTTGGTCCTTGCAGTTGCTGGGCACATGGGCTCCGCTGATTCTGCTGGGCGCACTGTGGTTTTTCATGATCCGGCAGATGCAGACGGGTGGCAATAAGGCTTTGTCGTTCGGCAAGAGCCGGGCGCGGCTGCTCTCCATGCAACAGAAGAAAGTCACGTTCAAAGACGTGGCGGGAGTGGAAGAAGCCAAGGAAGAGCTGCGCGAAATCATCGAATTCCTGCGCGAGGCGCAAAAGTTTCAGAAGTTGGGCGGCAGAATCCCCAAAGGTGTGCTCTTGGTTGGACCTCCGGGAACCGGCAAAACTTTGCTGGCACGAGCGGTTGCGGGCGAAGCGAATGTTCCTTTCTTTTCGATCTCCGGCTCGGATTTTGTCGAGATGTTTGTCGGCGTGGGCGCCAGCCGAGTGCGCGACCTTTTCGAGCAGGGCAAGAAGAATGCACCGTGCATCATCTTCATCGATGAAATCGACGCGGTTGGGCGGCACCGTGGCGCCGGTCTCGGCGGCGGCCACGATGAGCGCGAGCAGACACTGAATCAGTTGCTGGTCGAGATGGACGGCTTCGAGTCGAACGAAGGCGTCATTCTGATGGCGGCGACGAATCGGCCTGACGTGCTTGATCCGGCACTGCTGCGGCCCGGTCGATTTGACCGGAGGGTTGTGGTAAGCCGTCCGGATGTCCGTGGCCGCGAAGAAATCTTGCGGGTGCACACGCGCAAGATTCCACTGGCGGAAGATGTTGATCTGTCGGTGTTGGCTCGCGGAACTCCGGGATTCTCCGGAGCCGATCTCGCGAATATGGTCAACGAAGCGGCATTGGCCGCGGCACGGCAGAACCGCAAAGCTGTGCTGATGTACGACTTCGAAGTCGCCAAAGATAAGGTGTTGATGGGCGTGGAACGCAAGTCGCTGATCCTTTCCGAGCAGGAAAAGAAAGTGACGGCTTATCACGAAGCTGGACATGCGCTGGTCGCGGCAAAGCTGCCGGGCTCCGATCCGGTACACAAGGTTACGATTATTCCCCGCGGCATGGCGCTTGGTGTGACCATGCAGCTGCCCGTTGACGACCGTCATAACTACACTCGTGAGTACCTCAAGACCGATCTCGCGATTCTGATGGGTGGTCGCTTGGCCGAGGAGATTTTCCTCAACCAGATGAGCACGGGCGCCGGAAACGATATCGAGCGCGCCACCGAAATGGCACGGAAGATGGTTTGCGAGTGGGGCATGAGCGATCTTGGTCCGCTGACCTTCGGAAAGAAAGAAGAGCAGATTTTCCTGGGGCGTGAAATCAGCCAGCACCGCGATTACAGCGAAGACACGGCGATCAAGATTGATGCCGAAGTCCGCAAGCTGGTCAATAACGGTTATGAGACCGCCAAGAACATCCTAGAAAGCAATCGCGAGGTGCTGCAAAAGATCGCGATGGCTTTACTCGAGCGGGAAGTGCTCGACGCATCGGAAGTATTGATGCTGGTCGATGGCAAGGAACTGCCTCCGATGAAATCGCCCTCGAAGCCCGATGACGGCGTCCAGCAAGTGCTGAAGCCGGAGCCGGGAAGGCCCGGAATCGCCAAGGGCGGAGAGAGCCCGGCCCGGGCATAGAACCAAGCCGGAGATTCGGAAAACAAAAGGGCAGGCCGCATTGGCCGCCCTTATTTTTTTGTGCCGCATGCGCGGAAGCACTCTACCCGTTGACGCTTCTCATCATGTATTCCGGATACCGCTGCCCGGCGGCCGCTCCGGCGGGAAAGATCTCCTCGATGCGCTGAAGATCCCCTGAACTGAGCTTTACATCGAGCGCCGCAACATTGTCTTCCAGATATTTGCGACGCTTGGTGCCGGGGATTGGAACGATGTTTTTATCTTGTGCCAGCACCCAGGCGAGCGCGAGTTGTGAAGGCTTGCAGCTCTTTTCTCTTGCGATCGCTTCGATTCCGCGCATCAGATCGAGATTCTTCTTGAAATTCCCGCCTTGAAATCGCGGCGAATGCCGGCGATAGTCATCTACGGGAAAGTCTTCGACGTTACGGAACTGCCCGGTCAGAAAACCGCGGCCGAGCGGACTGTATGCCACAAAGCCGATGCCAAGTTCGCGGGAGGTCGAAAGAATTTCGTCTTCCGGTTCGCGGCTCCAAAGCGAATATTCCGTTTGCAGTGCCGTGATGGGATGAACCTTCACCGCCCGCCGCAAAGTTTTGGGGGAAGCTTCGGAAAGTCCGATATGACGAACCTTTCCTTCCTCTACAAGCCGGGCCATCGCGGCGACGGTTTCCTCGATTGGAGTATTCGGGTCCACGCGGTGCTGATAGTAGAGATCGATTGTATCCACGCCGAGGCGTTTCAGGCTTCCTTCGCACGATTTACGGACATAATCTGGCTTCCCATTGATGCCCCTCGTCTCGGGATTCGCCGGATCGCGCACAATGCCGAATTTCGTTGCCAGCACTACCTTTTCGCGCTTGCCTTCGATAGCGCGGCCTACGAGTTCTTCGTTCTTGTAGGGTCCATATACGTCGGCCGTATCCAGGAAATTAATGCCGAGTTCAAGTGCGCGATGAATGGTAGCTATGGATTCGTTATCATCGCGTCCGCTGTAAAACTCCGACATACCCATACAGCCAAGCCCGATCGCCGAAACTTTCAGGCCGCCGCGTCCGAGTTCACGAAATTGCATGATGCCTCCTTGCAGATCATCAGCAGTTCCAACTTTGACTGCTGCTTAACTACAGATGCACGAGCCCAGAGGTCAGATGAAAGGAATTCGTGAGTCGTGAATGGCTCGAGAGATCTCTAATTGAGGTGAAATAGGTCGAACCAGGAAAAGGGCGAACCCGGAAAATTATGAGCCAGATCCCTCGGTGGTATGAGCGCAAGTTTGAGTTTTCTTTTTCGGCAGAGTTATATCCGAACATTTGTGCGCGGCTGCGCGGGACTCCCGCGCGGCTGGAGGACGTTTTGAACAGACGCGCCCACAGAGTGCTGACCGCGAAGCCGCAAGAAAAATGGTCGGCGCAGGAACATGTTGGGCATTTGCTCGATCTGGAACCCTTATGGCTGGCGCGGGTGGAGGATTACGTGAAGGGCAGCGCGGTGCTGACGGTTACCGACCTGCAGAATCGAAAGACAGACGCGGCAAATCACAACGCACATCCGCTGGAAGACATCTTGACGCAATTTCGCGCGGCCCGAAATCGGCTGTTGGCGCAATTCGGCGAAATCGATACGGCGTTGTTCCCACTCTCGATTCCGCATCCTCGCCTGAAAGTACCGATGCGCCTGGTGGACCACTTATTTTTTGTCGCCGAACACGATGATCACCATCTGGCGAAAATCTGGCAACTGCTGAACTCCACGGTGGCGTCTGATTAAGCGGTTATTGCAATCAGGGGTTTTGTGCGGGAGACGACTTCGCCGATCTGCGCCGCAGGCACTTGCGCCGACTGGAGAGTAGCGACGAGCTTCTCCGCGTGTTCGGATGCCAGCGAAATCAGCAGACCGCCGGCCGTCTGGGGATCAAAGAGCAGAGCCTTGATTTCGTCGACAATGTCCTTTTCGTACCCGACGACACATTCGGCGAAATCGCGATTGTTGTTTAGCCCTCCGGGGACATATCCGGCTCGTATGCATTCCATCGCGCCGGGAAGCACGGCGATCTGGCTGGTTCGCAATTGCATGCTGACGTCAGAAGCGAGCGCCATTTCGCGGGCGTGGCCGATGAGGCCGAAACCAGTGATGTCCGTCATCGCATGAACCCGCAGATTCGCTTTCTCAAGAATCTCCGCCGCTTGCTTGTTGAGAGTGGTCATCGAGCGGACCGCGGTATCGATCCACCCAGGATCGGGTTTGCCTTTCTTGATCGCGGTTGAAATAACTCCGGTGCCCAGCGCCTTGGTGAGAATGAGTGCGTCGCCAGGTTTAGCTCCGGCATTGGTGAGAACTTTTTTCGGATTCACCATGCCAGTAACGGCGTAGCCGAATTTCGTCTCTTCATCGCGGATGCTATGCCCGCCAATCACCGTGCATCCAGCTTCGATCATTTTCGACAATCCACCGGCGAGGATGCGCTCGAGTATTTCGAGATCGGCCTTATC
>JASHTD010000375.1 GCA_030040725.1 Candidatus Sulfotelmatobacter sp.
ATCCGCATGGTCGAAGCAACACCAGCTTCCGAAAGCAGGCTGAGAAATGGCGATTCGCTAAGTTTGACCTCGAGAGATTTGTCGAGGGAGGCGTCAAAGATGGGGTCGCCGGTCTTGTTGACAAAGTTCGCGAGAACGATGACATCTGTCCCGCTCAGCACGGGCCGGGCGAAGAAAACGCGCCATGAAGCTACGGCAACAACCAGAAAAAGGACGAAGGCGGCAACCCCAAGAACCCGCCAGCGGCTGGTCCATGTGCGCGGCGCCGGTAAGGGAACAGCCCCGAGCTTTTCATCGATAGGGGCGGCTGCGGCTAAGTCTCCGTTTTCGACGGGAGCGATGAACCGGTAGCCGCGCCGGTGCAGAGTCTCGATATAGCGCGGTTTCTCGGCGGAATCGCAAAGCCCGTCACGCAGCTTCTTGATGGCGCTGTTCAGACCAGTGTCGAAGTCGACAAACGTGTCCGCCGGCCATAGCTTCTGGCGAAGCTCTTCGCGCGTAACTACGTCGCCAGGGCGCTCCAGCAAAAGAGCCAGTATCTTGAAGGGCTGGTCCTGAAGCTTTATGCGGATGCCGCGCTTGTACAGTTCCCCGGAGCGCAGGTTCGCTTTGTAAACCCCGAATCGAATCTCGCGCGTTCCGGCAGTCGCTTTCATCGCATGCGTTTGGCCGCGGCGGGAGTCTACCACCAAATTGCCCCCGCGCCAAGGGCGCATCTCCTGCAACTTCCCTAAATTCGATTAGTTGGACGATCAGATTTGAAACATGCACAGACCAGACGCGCGCCATTGCGCCTCGCCCCCATTCCCTCTAATGTCGGCGGCCCAAGGGCGACTCCACGATGGAAGCAGGAGCTGGAGTAATGATCCGAAGAGTGATCGACTTGATTGGTAAGTTCGCCTACGTGACGATTCCGGCTCGAACAGCGTCTCGATTACAGCATTGACAGTACCACCGAGAGGTTGACTCTCATAGGAACAATTAGCACGTGAAGGGGTCGGCTCTAAAGCAAGAAAAATACGGAGAGCACCATGATGTCCAAGATGTTTCGAATCGCTCGAATGATGGTTCTGGTCGGCTTTGCTTTCAGTTCCGCTGCCTGGGCGGCTGGTTCAAACCCGCCTTGTTCAAATGCCTCGCTGAGTGGCACCTACGGGTTTCTGCACAGCGGCATAGATGCCCACGGTGCCCCTGCCGTCGCCGTGACCCAACTCACGTTTGACTCAACCACGGGTACGTATACCGGAGAGGACTTAGAAAACATAGACGGCGTGTTGACCACCTCATCTCTCACAGCAAAATACGCAGTCGCCTCGAACTGCACGGTCACGGCTCGAGTCAGGCTAGTCAGCGGCGGCCAGGTTGAGGTTGTCAATGTCTCCTTTGTGGTTACGTCAACAGGTTTTTTGTTCCTTTTCCAGAAGCCAGGTGCGACTTCGTCGGGATTCGGCGTGAAGCAGGGCTTCTCGATATGCAGCAATGCCGGAGTTGAGGGTAATTTTGGGTTTGAAACAACCGGTACGTTCCTCTCAGGAGCGCCCGCCACAGGACCGGTGGCTTTCATCGGTGAATTGAAGTTAACGGTCAACGCGTCTGGAGAAGGTGAGATAAGCGGACACATCGCGGCTAGCGAGGATGGCACGATTCTCACGTTCGCAGATGAGCCCGTCACCGGTTCTTACAAGGTTGGCGCAGACTGCAGGGGCACGGCCACCATAATGCCGAAGGGGCAGCCCGAAATGCACTTCAGCTTTGTGGTCGTGGACGACGGGAACCAAATGCTAGCCGTCGAGACGGACGGGGACGCGGTAGTTAATGGAACGCTGGTGAAGCGCAATTGAGTGCCGAAGACGGCATCTGTGCACAGCACTCACCGTACACCCTTCATCGCCCAATGAGCTCGGGATCGAGCTATCGCCACTAAGCCCGTGAATGCGCCGCCGAGAAAGGGGTGACCCGATGAACCACAATTTCGCCAGTATTCTCGCTTCGGTTTTGTTTTTCCTAGTTCTCGCATTCCTGACGAGTTGCAGCAGCAGTTCGAATGCGACGCCTCCGCCCCCCACCATCGCGATCACGGCGACGGGCGGATCAGGGCAAACCGCAAACGTCGGTGAGGCCTTTACCAACAAGCTGGTAGCCACCGTAACCTCCAACGGAACGGCGGCCGGCGGGGTAGCAGTTTTGTTCGTGCCGGTTGCCGGATCAGCCGGTCAGAGCTGCACCCCTTCCGCTACGACTGTTACCACCGCCTCCGATGGCAATGCCTCGATCACTTGTACTGCAAACTCGACACCCGGCAGCTATTCAGTAAGGGCCTCGGCGACCGGAGCCACAGCAACGGCCAGTTTCACCGAAAGCAACACGGCTCCGCGCGTGTTCGTGTTCTATGTGAACGGGCTGGAAAACAGCCCCAACTACGGACCCGGGCCGGTTTACTACGCCGTCGCAGGCGCGGTGGGCTTTGACTTAAACGGAAAAATCATTGGCGGCGAAGAGGACTATAACGACGGGAGCGGCTTTACGTCACCCGGCGAACCCACGACTCCCGACGCGATCAATCCCGCCACCAGTTCGATGACGGTGGATACGACCACCGGCACCGGAACGCTAGTCCTTGATGTTTCGGCCAGCAATCCTAGTGTCGGAGTGAAGGGCATCGAGACCTTTGCCGTTCAGTTTATAAACGCAAGTCATGCGCTGATCACGCAGTTTGATGGATCCGCAACTTCCAGTGGAAGCTTCGACCTGCAGACAGCAAGCAGTAGTGTCGACGGCAGTTTTGCCTTCACCCTGTCCGGGCTGTTCACCAACCCCATCCTTTCGGTTGCGTATGGCGGCGTGTTCTCGAATACCGGTGGCGCCATCCACGGCACGTTCGACGCAAATGATTCGGGGAATGATTCGGGGAAGGTGCTCGCGGGTAATGCTCTCACAGCGACGGACAACGGCGTCGGCTCCGACGTCTATGGTCGGGGCAGCATCAGCGGCTTCACGGATCCCAACAACGGCAACGCACCCATCTCACTCGTCTACTACATCGTTGGTCCAGAAGTATTACGCATCATCGATGTTGACTTCAACGATGCGCTAGTGGGTTCAGCCTACGGCCAGGGCAGCGCCACGTCCTTCGACAGCACGGTGCTGTCAAGAGACGTGTTCGGCATTCTGGACAACACGCAGCACGCTTACTTCGCCGCTGCGGGGCAACTCGTTGCCGCCAACACCGCCGTTGGAACATTTGACGCCACATTCACGGGTGAAGGCGATGATGACGAAGGGGGCACCGTCATGGCC
>JASHTD010000376.1 GCA_030040725.1 Candidatus Sulfotelmatobacter sp.
TCCGTTGCAAAATAATGCTCACAGCAAGATTACTGGATTCAACTTTTAGCGGTAGAACTGCAACTTCCGGAACTCAAAGTCTGTTACGCAATCCCAGGTTCCTGGGTTCCTTAAATCCTGGGTTCCTGAAACTAGGATCTGCCTTACGCCCGGTCACAGCCGATTTTCTCCGTTAACCCTCCGGCAAGGGGAGCAACTCTACGCGCGGAACCTGTTTCGACGGAGAGTTTAACGTCCAGTATATCCGAGGTAGCGCGCCTCCCTTTCGAACCGTTAGCAGGCTGAAACTGATAAAGTGCTGACCAATGCGGCCCAACTTCCGGAAGCACGGAAGTACGGAGTCGTGCCGCGCCGGCGCCAATTCCCCAGCGTGAAAAATATTGGATGAAGCGACGGATTGGCGGGACTCGAAAGATCGCATGCGCAATCTCAAGCTGATTGTCTCCTACGACGGATCGGAATTCGCCGGCTGGCAGGTGCAGCCCGATTCCCCAACCGTGCAGGGCACGCTCGCCTCAGCCATTGGACGAATCACCGGGGAAAAGGTACTGCCACAAGGCTCGGGGAGGACCGATGCAGGAGTTCACGCATTAGCACAGGTGGTCACATTCGCTACGCAGTCGCCGGTTCCAACCCCGAATTTTGTGAAGGCCCTGAACGACCTATTGCCGCCTTCGATTCGCGTTCTTGGAATCGCGGAGATGGATTCCGGCTTTCACGCCCGCAAATCCGCGCGGGCCAAAACGTATCATTATCGAATTTATCGGGCGGCGATCTGCCCGCCGTTTCTGGCGAGGTATGTTTGGCACTATCCGTTTCCGTTGGAGGAGAATTCAATGGAATGCGCCGCCGCGATGGTTGTAGGTGAGCATGATTTCACGTCGTTTGCCGCTGTCGATCCGGAGCGGGGCAGCGAAGAAGTACCACCTTCGAATGTGCGCCGTATCTTTTCATCCACGTGGGAGCGGCAGGGAGATGAATTCGTTTATTCCGTGAAGGGAAATGGTTTTCTGCACCACATGGTCAGAAATCTGGTGGGAACATTTATTTTGGTCGGCAAGGGCACGTTGCAGCCCAATGACGTTGCGCGCATCCTGGCAGCGCGCAACCGTTCGGCTGCGGGAGCAACCGCTCCGGCGAGCGGATTGTATTTGGTCAACGTGGAATACTGAATTGCGAGTGCGCAATGAGCGCTGATTCACAAGCCGCGGTCCGCAAGGTTGTTTCGGTAGATCCTGCAACTGGTGAAGTTCTTCGCGAACTCGAATGTGCCAGCGGGAACGAGGTTCAAGCGGCAGTGCTGCGCGCGCGGCATGGGCAGATTTCTTGGGCTGAGATCGGTGTGCGCAAGCGAATTGAGATGCTGCGATGGTTTCAGCGCAAACTGCTGCAGAACAAACATGAGATCGCTGAGGCGATCACACGCGAATCAGGGAAGCCCTTGGCAGAAGCATTGACCACGGAAGTGCTGGTGGTGCTCGATGCAGCCCGGTTTCTGATCGAAAACGCTTACCGCCTGCTGCGGGAGGAACCGGTTCCTCATGGAAATCTCGCTGCAAAATTGAAAACCGGGCGATTGCTGCGTGAGCCGTATGGCGTGATCGGCATCATCTCGCCCTGGAATTATCCGTTTTCGATTCCCGCAACCGAGACGCTCGCGGCCTTGGTCGCGGGAAATGCGGTGGTGCTGAAACCTTCCGAGTTTACTTCTCTGGTTGCCTTTGAACTGGGTTCGCTGTTGCACGCGGCGGGTGTTCCTGCGGACGTCTTTCAAGTCATCGCCGGCGATGGCGCAACCGGCGCTGCTGTGGCCAATTCTCAGATAGATAAACTGGTTTTTACTGGAAGCGTGGCAACCGGCAAACGCATCGCAGCCGCTGCCGGCGCCCGTTTGCTGCCGGTTGTTTTGGAGCTAGGTGGGAAAGATCCCATGCTCGTGCTCGACGATGCCGATATCGACGTGGCGGCAAGCGCGGCAGTGTGGGGAGCGTTTATGAATGCAGGGCAAACCTGCTTGTCGGTTGAACGCTGCTACGTTCATCGCAGCCGGTACAAAGCTTTCCTGACTGCCTGTGTCGAAAAGACAAAAAAACTTAGAGTCGGCTCCGGTTTGGATCCCAACACCGACGTTGGGCCGATGATCCACGAAAAGCAATTGCGGATCGTAGAGTCTCACGTCGAAGATGCCGCAGCCCACGGTGCCAAAATTCTCATCGGAGGGTACCGGCTAGCGCAACTTGGGAAAAATTTCTACGCGCCGACCGCGCTGGCCGATGCGACTCATGAGATGCGGATCATGCGCGAGGAGACGTTTGGTCCGGTCCTGCCGGTGGCGGCCTTCGACAGCGATGACGAAGCGGTACGTTTGGCTAACGAATCGGAGTACGGACTTTCGGCGAGTGTGTGGACACGCGATCAAGCGCGGGGTGAGCGGTTGGCAAGGCGCATTCAGGCCGGTACCGTAATGGTGAACGATCTCGTTTCGTGCTTCGGCATCAGCGAAGCGCCGCATGGCGGAGTCAAGCATAGCGGCACGGGCCGCACGCATGGCCGTTTCGGACTTGAAGAAATGGTGCGCGTGAAGTATGTCGACACAGATCGCATGCCGGGAATGAAGAAACTCTGGTGGTACAAATACGGCGGGAGTTTTGCTCGGCAGATGGAAGGCTTTAT
>JASHTD010000349.1 GCA_030040725.1 Candidatus Sulfotelmatobacter sp.
GCGGAGCCGCTCGACCTGCGCGAGCGCCCCGTGCAGAGTTTGGATATTGGTTTTCCAGCGGCGCGAGCTGTATGTGTTCCAGCCGTCGGCGATGGCTGGGCCGAGTCCCTTCCCGATGGTGAAAATGTTACTGGGAGCCGTCGTGCCGATGCCCACGTCAACAGCGGCGGGACAAAAGTTCACTCCACTGACACAGCCTAGGACGAGAGCGTTAGATGTGGTGACTTCAGCATAAGCCCCGACCGCGGTCGAGTTGTTGCCCGTGGCTCCCGAACCAGTGCCGGAACCCACTATGGCACTGGCACCGAGGACAGTAACGTTCGCAAGCGTTCCCGTGGATACCGCAGCCAGATTACCTAGGAAGGTGTTGCCACTCGCGGTTATGTCGCTGGAGTCGACGGTGAACCCTGCATTATCGCCGTCGGCAGTATTGGCGCTGCCCGTTGTGTTGGTATTGAGCGCCTGGTAGCCGTTGCCGGTGTTGTAGGAACCCGTCGAGTTGCTGTAGAGCGCATGATAGCCGTTGGCTGCGTTGAAGGTGCCCGTTGTGTTGGCCCAGAGCGCTGCCTCGCCCGAAGCAACATTGCCGTCTCCGCTGCTGTTGTTCTCCAACGCGAAGGCTCCATCAGCCGTGTTGTATGAGTTGGTATTGATTTCGAGCGCTGAATAGCCGTTCGCCGTGTTGAATGTACCTGTGGTATTGCCTTGCAGCGCCCCGTAGCCCAAGGCCGTGTTGTACGAGGCAGTGTTCGAAGACAGCGCATAAGTGCCAACCGCGGTGTTGTCGTTGCCGGAGACGTTGACTGACAGCGCCGACGCGCCAACGGCAGTATTCAGCGCTCCAGTCGTATTGGCTTGAAGCGCATCGAAGCCGTTCGCCGTGTTGAGCGAACCGATACTGAGGTTGACCAGCGCCTGGTAGCCGGTTCCAGTATTCTGAGTACTCGTGAGTGTGGCGTTGCCTGAGAATCCGAGAAAGGCATTGGCGTTGCCGTAGGACCCAAAGGCAAACGGCACGGTGCCGAGATTGAACTGGCTCCCGGAGATAACGCCGACCACGTGCAACGGAAACTCCGGCACGGTGGTGCCGATTCCGACGTTGGTGCTGGCGGTTGCGCCATTCACCCCATTGATGCCGCCCAGCACCATCGCGTTGTTTTCTCCCACCGCTGCAAAAGCTCCGATCGCAGTCGCGTTAGACACTTGCGTCGACGTGCTGGGTACGGCGGAGTATCCGATGAACGTGTTGTACGAGCCCGTAGTATTCCACGTAGAGGTAATAGCGTTCGAGCCTCCCGCCGCATAACCCAGTACTGCATTCCCCACACCTGTGGAGTTGCTTTGAAGGGCCTCTGCCCCAAATGCACTGTTCTGGCTACCAGCGTTGCCGGCTAGCGCCTGATAGCCCATCCCGCTATTGGAGCCCTTGTCATGTATGCTCGTGCTGCCGGCGCCACCGACAAATGCGTCGTTGATAGAGCAGCACGAGTGGATGTAAAACGTGTTTTCTGCCCCGTCCAGGCGAATCTCCCCATAGGTACCATTCGTCGGCCCTGTGAAGGAATCGAGAAATACCTCCTCGTTGACGGAAAGGCCAAAGTTTCTCCCTGAGCCGAATTGTTTCAGCACTGAGTTCTCGATGTCGGTCGCCGTGCTGAAGTAGGGGATCGTGTTTACCGTTCCGTCCGAGGTGGTCACATCAAAAGTCCCAGGCGACTTCACGTTCTTCGATGTGGCAGTTGTGGCTGGCGTCTGGGCCACACCTTTCGCCGACGAAACCGGAGCGGCCAGCGCAAAGGCCGATGCTGGCAGTCCCCCGACCGTTTGTGCGTTCCCGGCTGCCATCGCGTAGGGCACGCTCAATAGCATGATGCGGGGCTGCGGTCCTTGTCCCTCTGCCTGCACCTGCAGTTCCAGCCAACGCGCCTGACCTGAATTGAACATGTTCACCGGTAATCCCTGACTGCTCGTCGATCCCAGCAGCACCGTGTACTGCCCGTTAGCGCCCGGTTGTACATTCTGCGTCTCAGTCCATATCGGCACGCCGCCCTGTTGTTCGGCGTAAAGAGAGAACGTCACACCAGTGACATTCGTCAGTGGCTCGCCCTTGCTATTGGTGAGCACACCGGTGAACTGCACCAGCGTCGGCACCACTGCGTTGACTGAATTCGTCTGCTGGCCCGTGGCCGGAAACGAGCACGCAAAAAGCACCAGCGTCGCGAAATGAAATGCCCGAGAAATACGCGAAGGGGTCATCGGACAAACCTCCTGGCTTGGGGCAAAAGAGGGTCTTGCCTGCCATCCGCAAAGGCGGACGAGAGTATACCGCGCAACAATCCAACTGGAACGGGAATATCTTCCGCCACTGGTTGAGGGAATGTGCAAGATCTTGCAGTAAGGAAACCATCGGTCAATTTACGAAATCAGATGGGATGAGAAGGCCGGTCTCCGGACGGGATGCGGAGTACGCTCCCAAGTTATCGACGTGCTCGAAGCACAAGAGATAAAGGAGACCGGCAATGAAGAAGGTTAGCACCGCAGTGGCAGGACAGATCAGGAATATTTCTGGGCAGAGGTTGACGATCGGATTGGATCTGGGAGACCGGACGAGTTATTACAGCGTGCTGGATGAAAGCGGCCAGACAGTTCTGGAACAGCGCGTGAGCACGACGGCGAAGGCGCTGCGCGAAGTGTTCGGTGGGATGCCGGGCAGTCGGATTGCGCTGGAGACGGGGATGCATTCGCCGTGGGTGAGCCGGCTGCTGAGCGGGTTGGGACACGAAGTGATCGTGGCGCATGCGCGGAATGTGCGGCTGATCGGAGAGAGCCGGAAGAAGGACGATCGGCTGGACGCACAAACACTAGCGCGGCTGGCGCGAATCGATCCCGAGTTGCTGTGTCCGGTGAGGCATCGGAGTCAGAAGGCGCAGGCGGATCTGACGGTGATTCGGGCACGAGCGGGCCTGGTGCGAGCGCGGACGGCGCTGGTGAACACGGCACGTGGACTGGCGAAGAGCTACGGCGAGCGATTGCGTGGATGCAACGTACGCAACATGAACGTGGAGAAAGCGGAGGGACTGAGTCCAGAGCTGCAGACGGCATTAGAACCGTTGCTGGCAGCCAGTGCGGCACTGAGTGAGCAGATCGCCGAGTACAACGAGCGGATTGAGCAGATGGCGCAACAAAGTTATCCGCAAGTGGCGTTGCTGAAACAGGTGAAGGGAGTAGGCACGCTGATCGCGCTGACATTTCTGCTGACGTTGGAAGATGCGCATCGCTTTCAGAAGAGCCGGGATGTGGGTTGCTATCTGGGGCTGCAGCCAGGGCGACGGAACTCGGGGCAGAGCGAGTCGCAGATGCATATCAGCAAGGAGGGCGACCCGTATTTACGAACGCTGTTGGTGCAGGGAGCGCAGCACATCCTGGGACCGTTCGGTGTGGACTGTGATCTGAGGCGCTGGGGACTGAAGCTCGCCGAACGCGGCGGGAAGAGCGGCAAGAAACGAGCCATCATCGCAGTGGCGCGAAAGCTGGCAGTGTTGCTGCATCACCTGTGGGTGAGCGGAGAAGTGTACGAACCGTTGCACAACAGCAACCGGACGGCGATTGCGGCAGCAGCCTAAAACAAAAATCTTTCTCGCGAAGGAATAAAGATAAAGTCAAAAGCCGAGTTCCGGTGACTGCGTCAATCGCCTGGCCCAACTTCTATCCTCGAGATGGAAGTGCAGGTCGATAAACAGGTGGCAGCACCGGCTGTAACGAGAACGCCCAACTGGCACCGAGCGAACCAATCGCTCACTGAGAGTGCGGATGGAAGGATGGCGACAGTCGTGACTCGGGAGGAGAAAACCTTGGCCCGTGAAAAACAAATCGAATCCACTTGACTCCGACCGGCCTTCTCATGGAAGGCG
>JASHTD010000377.1 GCA_030040725.1 Candidatus Sulfotelmatobacter sp.
GAGCTCGATCAGTTCGCAGAAAGGCGGGACACGAACGGCTTGGGTTCGCGTCGAGTACAAAGAGCCCATGAAGCTGCCACAGGGAGGACCATTCGTGGAACTGCGGGCGCGGGTTCGCTTCAATTGCTCGAATGGAGGGGAAGCACCGAACTCCATGTGGTTCTACTCCCGCACGCGCAGTGGGAAACTTGTGGTGAGCAAGAAAGCGCATCGCGATGACCAATTCGGTTCGGCTGCCGAAGGTGGATTTAGCGGGATCGCGCGGGATTTTGTTTGCGAACAGAAATAGTTTGCACGGCCACAAGTTTTCGCCGACAACAGTTCCTGGTTTGAAGGTAATCTGGAATCTGCAGCCCCAGAAGATTTCCACAGCCCCACACCTCAGTAACTTCACGCCCACTTCCTTGGACGGCCGCTTCCGTCATATCCTGATTAACGAAACGCAGGCTGGCGATTTCCCTTACCTCCCATGAATTCGTTCAATGCTTATTGGCTTTTTGCGGCAGGTTTAGCCGTGGCTGTCAGCGCCTACGCTCTGCTTCGGCGCAGGTCGAAAGGGCCAGTGGAACTTGAACGCGAACGCCGCATCTGGCTGGATGGCATTGGACGCATCACCGATGGTACCGTCATCGACGTGCAGGAGATGGAGCCGACTGATGGCCATCATGCTGCCGTGTTGCTGATCTATAAATACGACGTCGCCGGCGTCTCCTACGAGTGTTCGCAAGACGTTACGTATCTCCGGCAATGGATTAACCTGCACTCCTGCCGGCTGGGGCTGCCGACCTCCGTGAAATACGATCCGCACAATCCCGGCAACTCGTTGGTTGTTTCTGAAAACTGGATGGGGTTAAGGCAGTAGCCAGCGCCGTCCAGATTCAAATCTGGTAATCATCCTGAAAAAGTTCGTGTGGAGAAATTTTTGTCGTCGGCTTCTCTTCGTCAATGGAAAAGTCCGGCTCGGCGCCCAGGGCTTCATGCGAGTGCTCCTGAAACTTCTCGCGCAATTCGTGAACTTCCGCAGCCAGCTTGATGATCACATCCGACAAAGGGTCGCGAATGTCCTTGGGATCGGTGATTACGACTCGCTGGCCGTCGCGCAGAACAATGTGTCCAGGCACTCCAACGATCGTCGAGTTCGCCGGTACGCTTCGCAGCACGACTGAACCCGCGCCCACGCGGCAGTTATCGCCGATAGTGATATTGCCCAATAGCTTGGCGCCCGAGCCGATGGAAATATTGTTGCCGAGCGTGGGATGCCGTTTGCCTTTTTCTTTTCCGGTTCCACCCAGGGTCACGCCTTGATAAAGCGTTACATCGTCGCCCACAATGGCCGTCTCTCCTATCACGACGCCCAATCCGTGATCGATGAAGAGACGGCGACCAATCTCAGCTCCGGGATGAATTTCAATTCCCGTGAGCAAGCGCGCGACCTGGGAATTGAACCTGGCCAGGAACCGCATGCGATGACGCCATAGCCAATGGCTCAAATGATGCGCCCACACGGCGTGCAGGCCGGGATAGCAAATGAGAACTTCCGCGTAGGAGCGGGCAGCCGGATCTGATTCGAAGACCGCGGCGATGTCTTCACGCATCGATTGGAAGACGCCTGGCACAGCTCCATCTTAACTTTGAGGGACGGAAACTGCGAATGGCATGGTATAGGCGCAAGGCTTCCCGGTAGCGCAGCTTGATAACGCGCCGCTGGGGATTAGTTTGATGGCCCAAGGAACAACAGGGTCCTCACCCGCGCCTTGCGCGTGTTCGGAATGACATCCTCTAGGGAACGAGTGAGCGGATCGTAGTTATCCGCCGTAGTGGAAGCCGCCGCTGTCGGCCACCGTCATGCGGAGATACTTGTAGGGATTGACCGGAGTATCGTTGATGCGAACTTCGTAGTGGAGGTGAGGCCCAGTGGAGCGTCCGCTGGTGCCGACGTAGCCAATCACATCACCGCGATGAACTTCCTGTCCGGGGGTGACTGCGAAGCCGGAGAGATGGCCGTAGCGCGTCGAGATGCCGTGGCCGTGATCGATCATGAGGGCTTTGCCGTAGCCGCCAAGAAAATCTGCGAACGTCACGACGCCATCGGCGGGAGCAATGATCGCGTGGCCGTAGCTGCTGCCAATATCTACGCCGCTGTGAAACGCGCCTTCACCGTTGAACGGGTCGATGCGCTCGCCGAAGCTGGCCGTGACCTGGCCATCCACCGGCCAGAGATTGGGCGCTGAATTCGCGCGATACCAGTCTGCCGTAGTGGCGTTCCGGGTGAGACCAAGGCTGATGCCAACTGTGGCTGCGCCGGTAAGAGCCGAATTCCGCAGAGCGCTCAATTGATCGAGCGACGAACTGACTTCATCGTCTTGAATATTTTGCTCGGATGCCGTTACCAGCGAGGGCTGAGCCTTCAAACCGTAGAGCGCGGAAACCTCACTGGCAATCGAACCCAACGAGGCGACCTGAACGTCGCGCTCCTTGGCGACTTGTTCGAGGCGCGAGTACCGGTCCCGGAGCTGCTCTTTTTCCGTGCGCAATTCGTTGTAGTGAGAAACCTTCAGCAACATGCGCGCGTACGAGCTGGCGATGCCGGTGAGGCTGAGAAATCCAATGGCGGCGCCTACAACAAACACATACAAATAGTGAACGGGAATGGGGATCTTGCGCAGTTGCCCGTCGTCGCCGCGGGCCACAAATAGGATGTAGAAGCGCTTGCGCAAATAGATTCCTTCCACTTTGAATGATCAGGGCCGGAATTTCAGGCAATGTTCTGAGGTTGCAGAAAGCCTGTTCGGACCAACTGATTTTTTCGGGACACGCTCCCGTCGTGGGAATGGAGGATGCAAACGTGCCCTACTTCTACCGAACCAAGGAGCAAGCTCGAAAACCGCGTTGTCTGCAATCGATAAAGCATGCAGAACTTAGCTTGTCCAAAGTTACTAAATTCGCTCGGCCAGAGTTTTGTGAATGTCAGGTAAAAGGTAGCAAACTAGGTTCCGGGTGTCAACGACCGCGCGGTCGATTGGAGATTACTTAAGACGGAGTAACCAGAAGTCACGTCCTGGTGGTTACCTGCGCGGATGGGCCATGACCAGAGCGTACGAAAAGGCCAGGCAATTGCTTCTAGTTGCTATTCTCTCTGCCGGTCATCGGCGTGATGGCGGTTGTGACCGGATCATCTTCGCCAAGCAACGGCGCCGCGATTCGCAGAGCTTCCACCTGCCGCTTCACTTTTAACAATTCCTGTTCTTTCTTCCGCAATAATTCCATTACGTCGATCACAAATTCGCTCCCAGATGATTATGCCAAGCGTTTTACATCTCCCCGAACTTTAGGCGCGTATTATGGCAAAGGACAATACACAAAGGTACAAAGCCCGGCTTAAGGCATTCGCTTAATGTCCGGAATGGTACGGATGACCTTTTAGAATCGTGAACGCGCGGTAGAGTTGCTCCAGTAAGACCACGCGTGCGAGTTCATGCGCCAGCGTCATTTTGCCCAGCGATATCGTATGTTGTGCCGCTTGCAGCGCTGCCCCACTGAATCCATCCGCTGGCCCAATCGCGAAAATCAGTGGCAGCGGATTACGATCCTGATAGTCTCCAAGAAAGCGCGCGAAATCCTCTGACGAAAACTGCCTGCCGCGCGAATCCAGCAGGACTAATGTGGATCTTTCAGAATTCCTGCTCCTGCCCGCGCTGCCTCGTCCGGCCAATTGCAAGATCGCCGTTTCATCGCGCAATGCGATGGCTTCAACCTGCGTGTAGCGCGAAATCCGCCTCATATATTCATCGGTGAGCGATTGAATCGCCGGTTCTTTGGTTTTTCCAATCCACGCAATTCTTATCTTCACGGCAACCTGCGCTTACTTGCATCCCGATGCCAACACCACGGTTGCTCCAAACTCGATATTCGCACCCCGAACATATTGGCCGATCGCCGCATGCACGTCTCTGTGAATCTGCGGCCACGCCTCCGGGGGCACACGATCGAGCATGGGGCGAAACGGTACCGCAACTCCCTGTGCCTGCTCCCACACTTCTTGTACCGTGCCGGGCCATGTCCAGGGGACGGTTCTCGTCTCCTCGTGCACTTCGCGAAAGCCCACGGCACGCAGAACTTCCGAGAGACTGCCTGGTGCCGAGTAGCGAAACGGGTCCGGACCCGCGGGCGCTAACAGGGACCCACCTACGTGCCGATGCACCACGCCCATCGTGCTTTGCCAGTAAGGCTGCTCAAACGGTCCCCAGGCAAGGAAACATGCTCGAGCATCGGGCCGCAGAACGCGGTGCAGATCCCGCAGCGCGAGCGAGATGTCGCGAAAGAACATGACCCCAAACCGCGAGGTCGCAAGGTCAAAGCTGTTGTCAGCGAAAGGCAGGGAGTGCGCATCCGCTTGCCGCGTGAGGAAGTTTTCCAGACCGCGTTCTTGTGCGCGGCGCTCCGCAATTTCCAGCAGTTCTGTGCTCAGATCGAGAGCGGTGACTTGTCCTTGCGGTCCGACTCGCGTCGCCAGGCTGATGGCAGGCTCGCCCGTGCCACTGGCAAGATCCAGAATTTTCATTCCTTCCTGCGGCGCCGCGTAGTCTATTAGGGCCTCTGTTACCGCTTTACCCATCGCGGCCGATTGTTTTTTCCACTTGTCGGAGGCGACCAGACGGTAAGAGTTGCCCCAAGTGGGCTCCAGGCGACCGTCGTTTTGTTTGTGAGATGGCATCATGCCAGGCATTACCTGCAAAAGCCGATGAGCGCACGCGATTCGCTCAAATAAATTACAGTCCCGCAAAAAGGAACACGATGCGGCTACGCTCTCTTGCGTCTTGGCCGCGGGCCGGAGCGCTTCCGCGGCGTGGCAGATTTTTTTGCCGCGAGCCGAGTCCGTGATTTCGCTTTCAGGTCGGAAGGCTCAAGGCGTCTCGCCGTCTTCCATAACCGCTCCAGATCATAAAACTTGCGCGCTTTCTCGGAAAAAACGTGCACTACAAAATCGACATAGTCGACGAGGATCCACTCGGCTTGCTTGTACCCTTCCACTTGCGTGGGGCGCAAGCCGGCGGATTTCAAGCGCAGTTCCACTTCGTCGGCAATGGCCTGTACCTGCCGCGGGTTGGTGCCGCTGCAGAGCACAAAATAGTCGGTAAACGCACCCGACCCTTTTTCCATTTCCAGGATTGAAAGTTCCTCGGCCTTTTTGTCGAGGCAAGCCTGAATGGCAGCCGTTACTTGTTGCTTGAGCTCATTTTTTTTCATGCAGAAATTCGTGCTGGATAGTAGTCGTGCCCAGTGCGAAGCTGATTGCGAGTGTTCATTGTAAATGAAGCAAGCGCGCACTTTTCGACAGTGCATGCGTCGCTGAGAAGGAAAAGAAAAAGAACGTCGATCTTATCCGTCTTTGTACAGACCCATTTTCCTGATGTATTCCGCAACCGCTGGATCGACGAAGCGGCCTAACGGTTTTCCGGCAGCCGCAGCCCCGCGGATCGCAGTGGAAGAGATCGGCTGATAGACCTCATCCAGCAAGTGGACGGTGACGCCGCTCAACACCAGGTCTCCCGTGGCCGCTTGCTTGCGAAAGGGATGCGTCACTTCCTGTCGCGGGCGCAGGCTTGCAGGTAAGGCGTTCGCCACATCGGCGAGAGAGAATCCCGGCCGGCTTGCCACCAGAAATTCGCATTCGCGAAACAGCGCCTCCGCCTCATGCCACTTGGCAATGTCTTTGAAAGCGTCGATGCCGATCAGCAGAAAAAGCCGGTCAACTTTCTTGAATGACTGCTTCACTCGCCGGACAGTGTCGATCGTGTAGTTTGGTTTCGAGGCGAGAGCTTTACGTGCTCGGTCAGTTTTCGAGTCCTCGCCGTACGGGGCCTCCAACAATGAAGGCAAGAAGTCTTTTTCCTGCGCTGTAGCCAGCGCAATCATGGCATAGCGATGGGCAAAGTCTGACAACGGCTGCAGCTGTTTATGCGGAGGAACATTGGCGGGAACGAAGAGGACACGCGAGAGCTTGCAGCGTTCGCGAGCGGCGCGTGCCAAAGCCAAGTGCCCGCGATGAATCGGATCGAACGTGCCGCCGAATAGACCGATATTCATGCGCGATTAGTGTCTGCGTTCTCTCGTTCATTTGGCAAGTTGCACCTTTGCCTGAGGTATCCGAGCAATCCGCCGCCTACCTTAGTCCGAATAACCCGAGCACGACCGTCAAAATGATGACCGACAATACGCTCAAAGTGACAAATACAAATTTGCGATCGTGGTCGACGGCGAATGCATAGACCGAGACCACGACACGGGAAATCGGAGTCAGAATCAGCAACACGGTGGCTATCATCATGATTACCGTCGGATCAAAAGAGCGGATGCCCTCGACAATTACACGCCAATGATAGTGCTGCTTGATCCATTCGGGAGTGAGCGGTACGAATTGCGGCTGCAGGAGAGCCTTTATGATGGCGGCGGCAAATAGCCCCGTGCTGAGCACCATTCCAGCGAGGAGCACTTTGTAAACGTCGGCATAGACGTTCAGTTCTTCCGTGTTGCCCGCATGCAACTGACTGCCGGGAGGGTTGTGGTTGTTCATGCCAGTTTTCTCATGTACGTTCGCTCATTCAAGCTCGTTATGTAGTTCGGCTGTGCCGGCCACGACTACAACAATGCCGGCAGATGCAAATGAAAGCCGGTGTCGAGCCCTTTGACCAACATTTCATACGCCAGATACAACATCAAAATTGAAAACAGCGATTTCAGCCATGCACTATGCAGCCTATTCATGATGAAGGTTCCCGCAGTTGCGCCGGCGGTGGTGCCCACGGCGACCGGGCCAACCACCGTGAAATGAATCAAGCCGGCGAGGAAGAAAAGAATTGAGCTGACGGCTGCGGTTACCCCGATCATCAATTTGCTGGTTCCAACAGCCGCTTTCATGGGCACGTTCATGTAGCGGTTCATGGCAGAAACTTTCAGTACGCCCCCGCCCACGCCAAGCAGTCCGGAGGCCATACCGGCAAGATACCCGATAAAAGCGCCCGTCGGCACGCCATTCACCATGTATTGCACGTCCTTGCCCGCCGCTTCGTCGTAATACTCGCCGCGCAACTTCAGCCAACGGGCAAAGCGATCGGGCTTTGCGCGGGCGAACCCTCCCGAGGCGATGCGTTTATCGTCAAGGTTGCGGGTCGCGAAAGCGGCATACGCCATGTACCCGAGCATGGCTGCGAAAATCAGTTGCATCACCCAGTCGTGCAGGTAGATGGCAAGCACGCTGCCGGAGAGCGCGCCGATCGTGGTAAAAATCTCGAGAAACATTCCCAGCCGAAGATTGGTAATTTTCTGATCGACGTAGGAAGAACCGCCCGCATTCGAAGTGGCGATCACCGAAACCACGCTGACGGCAACCGCAATCTTCATCGGGAGATGAAACACCAGAACCATGGCGGGAACCAGAAAAATTCCTCCCCCTACGCCGAGCAGCGCGCCCAGTAATCCTGCGAAACAAGCGGCCGCAAACAACAGCAACACGAAGCTGTAGGAATACTGCATGCGTTCGATAGGATGACAATTTTCGCCGAGGCGAGCGACACTAGAAACCGCCTCGCCTTTTCCATGATGGCAAAGCCCGGTTGCGCCGTCAAAAAACGGACATTGGCCAGACGTGCATAAAAACTGCGTCTGGTTGGCCTCTTGCAGAGTGCCGAGATAAGCAACCGCCCGGGAATTTGGAATGCACTCCTGTAATCTCGCGCATCCAACGAAGCAGCAATAGTATGAAGCACATGCGGGTAACCCTCCCCCTACTTCGCATACCGCCTGCACGTGCGCCAATTCTGCGTTATGGCGTGGCCGTGCTCAGTACCACGCTCGCTTTGATCCCCGCGCTTTTGTTGCCCAATATCGCGGAAAGCCGGCTCGCGGTTTTTGCCGTTGCGGTCATGGTCAGTGCCTGGTATGGAGGATGGAAACCCGGTCTGGTTGCCACTTCCTTCGCGCTGACCGTGAGCGCCTACTTTTCGTTTTCCACGCATCAGACCCCGGCGCAGTTTCGTTCGACCATGATCCGGCTCTCACTGTTCGTTCTCCTGGCGATTCTGATCTGCTGGATGAATGGTGCTCTGCGCGTGGCTCAGGAAAAACTGCGCCGCTCGGAAATGAATTTTCGCTCGCTGGTGACGAATGCCCCGTACGGAATCTGCCGCTGTGATTCTGCCGGAAAATTGTTGGATGCGAATCCGGCACTGCTTTCGATGCTGGGATACTCCTCGGCCGATGAGCTGGTGGGGTCGCACCTGGGAACTCTCTACGACGATGCGCAGCACTGGTTCGAACTGGCGGATCGGTTGCGAACTTCGGTCCCGTTTAACGGATTGATGGTGCAGTGGAAGCGAAAGAATGGTGCGCTCACCCAGGCGCGCATCTCCGGCCGAACGGTGCTGAATGGCGGGCACTCCAAGACCTTCGAACTTTTCGCCGAGGATGTGACGGAGCGGCGCCTGCTTGAGCAGCAACTGCAACAGTCGCAGAAAATGGAGGCCGTCGGCCGCCTGGCGGGCGGCATTGCGCACGACTTCAATAACCTGCTCATGGTTATCTCCGGCTATGCGGAATTCCTGCAGGACCGCCTTGGCCCTGAACCGGAATTGCGCGCGCCCGCGCAGGAAATTGGCAGTGCCGCGGGGAGAGCTTCTTCTCTGACCCGCCAACTGCTCGCCTTCAGCCGCAAGCAGATGCTGGCTCCGAAGATTCTCGATCTCAACGGCGTGGTCACCGAAAACCTGAAAATGCTCCGGCGCATGATCGGTGAAGATATCGACCTGGTGCTGGTCGCGGCCAACGAGCTTGGCTCGGTGCGCGCCGATGCGGGCCAGATCGAGCAAGTCATCATGAATCTCGCGGTAAACGCGCGCGATGCTATGCCCTCGGGAGGAAAATTAACCATCGAGACTTCGAACATCACGCTCGATGAGGAACATGCTCGTTTCCAGGCTCCACTCAAGCCGGGAAATTACATAATGCTCTCGATTACCGACACTGGCGCCGGTATGGATTCGGAAACCAAATCGCACATCTTCGAGCCGTTTTTCACTACTAAAGGCCCGAAAGGAACCGGCCTCGGGCTGTCCACGGTTTATGGAATCGTAAAGCAAAGTGGAGGGTACATCTGGGTGGATAGCGACCCGGGCAAGGGCACAACATTCAGAATATATTTGCCGCGTGTCGCAGATATTGCCGAGATGCCCGACCTGGCTGTCACTACGTCGGCGGTCACGGCGAACGAGCCGGGAACCGAAACCATTCTTCTGGTCGAAGACGAAGCCAACCTGCGATACCTTGCCCGGCAATTCCTCGAAAAGCAGGGGTATCGAGTAATTGAGGCCGCTGACGGCGCAGTTGCGGTTCAGGTTGCCGTGGCACATGAAGGAATGATTCATCTGCTGCTCACCGACGTCATCATGCCCGGAATGAATGGACGCGAACTCGCACAGCGGATCACGGAAATTCGCCCAAACACGAGAGTGCTCTACATGTCCGGTTACACGGAAAACGTGATTGGAAAAAATGGCACGCTGGATGACGGCGTGCGTCTGCTGCAGAAACCATTCACGCTTCGCGAGTTGAAGAATCGAGTGCGCGAAGTGCTGGATTCCACCCGATCTACTCTGGAGGTCACCATGCCGGTTCGAACTGCTTACGCCACACAGACACAGCAATTGCCGTTATCGCGGGCCAAGCGCTTTCAGCTGCAGTTGCCGCTCAAGTACCGGAGGGTCGACGAGGAGAACTGGCACCAGGGGCAAACCCGCAACATCAGCCGCTCAGGCTTGTTGTTTCAGGCAGAGAGTGCCTTGCAGCCGAATGTCGTGCTGGAGATTAATCTGGTGCTGCCCTCCGAGATTGCCGGCCTTTCGCCGACTGAGGTAGTGTGCCGCGGTGAAGTTGTGCGCACCGTGCGGCCGGAGCAGGAAGAAATGCCACCGGCGCTCGCGGCCAAGATTCTTCAGTATCGATTCCAGCACGGTTCGCAACTGCCCAGCTAAAGGGGTATGCCGCGCCGAAGCGAGCCAAATACTCGCGAACCAGCGGCCCCTTTCCTCATAAGCCGAACCTGAAGTTCTGAGCGTTGACAAACAGTTTAACTCTTCCTTACCATACGGTACCGTATGGACCGAAGGTTAGCCGAAACCGATTGGCTGCGTGCCGCCCGATCGGCTTTGTTGCACGGAGGAGTAGAGGCGGTGCGCGTAGAGCGCCTCGCCCGCGATCTGCACGTCACCAAGGGCAGCTTCTACTGGCATTTCAAGGACCGCGAAGAATTACTCGAACTTCTGCTGAAAGAGTGGGAACAGGAACTTTCCCAGCAGATCATCCCGCAATTGCGCGGGCGCAGAGGCAGGAAAGCTCTGCTCTTACTCCTGCAACTGCTGGTGAATAGCGTTCCTCTCGGGGAGCAAGGAATATTGCCGTCGGACGCTGCGATTTTCACCTGGGCTTCGGTCTCACCCGAAGTGGCGCGGCGCGTGAACCGTGCAGAGAGGCAGCGGATTCAGCTGCTGAAACGGATCATCGGGAATCCTGATCTCGTCGAACTCTTGTATCTGGTGTGGCTGGGGTTTGTGGCCCAGGGCCAGCGCGCCCCAGAGTCCCGGAAGAAATTCCCTCAGATCGCCAGGATGATGCTGGAGTTGTCTTCCGCCGCGGGAGCGAGCCGGAAAAAGAAAATGAAAATTCTCAAGTAGGCCAAAAGCATGTGGCGGCGGTTCAAGTTCGCAGGGATCGGAAGTCTCGCCTTCTTAACTCTCGCTTGTCTTGGACTCGCAATCGTGGCTGCGCGCACAAAGCTGCCCGGCGAGCTCATGACGCCGGCCGGCATCCGCCGGTCAACCTCTACTTA
>JASHTD010000378.1 GCA_030040725.1 Candidatus Sulfotelmatobacter sp.
CGCTTGCTTTCCCGCAGCAGAAAAATACTCGGCATCTCATCCTCGGGGGCATAGCTCATCAGGTCGAGCGGCTTTGCCGCGCGGCCCAGCTTTACCATATTCAGCACATCGTGATTCTTGAGCAAATCCATGCGGCTCGAATCCTGAAAAAGCGTCGGCAAGTCATCGCCAATTTCGAACATTCCCCCCGAGACCGCGGCCAGCGCAACCGCAACCTGCGCCTCGTCGAGCGTCAGCGTTCGTGCCCCTCCGTGATCCTGCTGCGCTGCATACGCCTGGTCCGAAACCGAAAACGCATCGGGATCGGCAATGAAATAGTTCCGGTTCATGTAATAACGCGCGGCAATGCCCGGAGCTGCGTCGCGGCTGGCGTCGAACGTGTGTCCCGTGTCGCAGGAAATTCGCCCCGTATCTACCAGGCCCACCGGATCCAACATCACGCTGCCGTCTTTATCGAGCAGCACATTTTCTCCCACCGAGTCGCGGATTATCTGCAAGCCGATTCGCTGCGCTTCCATCGCCGTCGTGTGCGGACGATAGTAGTAGCCTTCGATCGCGCTGTCGTCCATGAAATCCATCTTGATATAACGGATGCCCCACTCGTGCGTCAGCGTCCGGTACGTTTCCCGCAAATGTTCCTGCGCCGCGGGATTCGTCGTGTCGAGAACATAAAGCGGATCGAGATCCTTTCCCGCATCGTCACGCGTCAGCACCCAGCCCGCATGAATCGGTTCACCCGCTGCGTTGTGCACCAGCCAGTCTTTGTGATTCACATACACCCATGAACGCTCGGCGACTTCGAACGGCGCAGTCCATATTCCCGGAGTCAGCCCGAGCGCGCGAACTCGATCTTCCACCGGCTTCAGTCCGTGCGGATATTTGTACGCCACAATCGACGTGTAATCGCCGCGCGCGAATTGATAACCTTCGTCAATGTGAAAAAATTTGTATCCCAGATCCAGCAGATTTTCGGCAAGAAATTCCGCGTTCGTCAGCGCCGGACCTTCGGTCAAGCCGAAGTAATATGCCGTCCAGCTCCACCATCCGATCGGTGTCGGCGCAGTCACTCTCGCAGCATGTAAGCGGCGAATCGTTTCGCCGTAAGTTTCCAGTTGCGAGTGATAGTCCGATGACAGGCTCGCCATCACTCGCTCCGACGCGAGGCTCTCGCCCGGTGCAACCGGCAGGCTCAACTCGATCTGGTCCTGCGCCGGCGATCCTTGCAGCGAATTTCCTTTTTCCAGTTCCGTCGTGCCGGTTGACTCGACTTCATAACCGGTAATCTCTTGTTTCCCGTCGACTCGCAGCCGTAACACCGTCAGCCATTTTTCCGAGGCCAGCGCTCCCATAAAAAAACTCTGCCCGCTTTTCCGGTTGTAAATCAGCTGGCTACCCACCGCGCGATGCATGCCATCGGTCGCATCGCCCAGGTCATGCAGCTTCATGTTCGGACGGTCTTCGCTGAAGCTGTCGGAAAGCACCCGGTCGGCCGATGCTGGTCCATCGAGCGAAAGAAACGCATTCCCGCCCTCCGCCACGCGAATGCCTTGCACCGTCACCGGCGCCTGCGTATTGTTTTTCACCTCAACTTCGATCTCCGCATACTCCGCGTCCGGCCGCAAGCGAATGTGCCCGACCAACTCCGGCTGTCCCGCCAATCCGCCATATGTGATCGTAAGTGCCGCCGACGGTCCAGACTCGTCGTTCAACGATGCCGCCTCGATCCCGTGCACCGGATAATCTTTGGCGTGCAGCCATCGCTGATTGACCTCCGCCGCAAACGACGCCGTAATCGCCACATGCGGCGATGCTTTCGATCGAATGGTGTATTCACCCGTCTTCTGATTCGCCTCGATCGTCAGCTTCGAGTTCTCGATCCTTTCTTCTCGTGCCGCAGCCAGAGCAATTTGGCTCGCCGATAGGAAAGCGGTGACAAGAACGGTGACAAGGACAATGACAGTGACGAGCGGCAATCGGAGGCGCATGCGCATGGCAGATCGATCCTCGGTTCGCGGGGTTTCTCTCGCTTGGAATCCTGGCCTTGCCGGAATTGATGAAGAGGTTTCCAAAACGAAAGCAAAAGCAACGTTTCGTAATACACCGTTAGGCACCTGGGTGTCAATTACGAAACAGCAGGTTAGGCTAGAAAACCCTCGTGAAAGGGAAACCGAAGAAGAAAACAGAGGAAAAAGAAAAAGTAAAAGCGAACAGAAACTGGCGAGCCTCCAACAGCGTTAGGCCATCTCCAGCTCAATCTTCTTTGCGGCCGCGTCGATTTTCGTCACTCTGAATTTGCGGATTTGTCCGCTCCGTACCGGTTCCGGTTTTGCGTCTGCCGCCGGAGCGTTTCCTTTCCATCGTGCTTGCAGCATCGAACCCAGAGAAGATAAATCAGCCTTTGCCGCCGGCGCCTGCGTGCTCGATTCCCGCTTCTCGCTCGCCGAATCCAGGGAGACCCGGCACATCGCTTCAATGCCGTCACCCAATTCCACCCGTGCCCGTCCATCCGAAACTTCCACAATTCTGCCGCTCACTACATCGCCCGGCTTGTGCTCGGCGAGATATTCATCGAGCCCGCTGGGCGCCAATTGTTTGATGCCCAACCGCACCTGCCGCTTGTCGGTATCGATCGCCAGCACCTGCGCCCTCACCACCTGCCCCACTTTCACGATCTCCTGTGGGTGATTGATTCTTTTCTCGGCGCTCAGGTCGCTGATGTGAATCATTCCCTCCACGCCTTCCGCCAGCTGAACGAACGCGCCAAATCTCGTAAGGCTCACCACCGGTCCTTCGATCACCGTTCCCGCCGCAAACTTTTTTCCAGCGTCGGTCCACGGATCGCCCAGCGCCTGCTTCAGGCCGAGCGAAAGCCGCCGTTCCTCAACCTTGATCCCAAGGATCACTGCATCCACCACCTCGCCCGCTTTCACCAGCGTGTCGGCGCTGCGCAGCTTCTTGCCCCATGACATTTCCGAAACGTGAATCAGTCCTTCCACTCCCGGTTCCAGCTCGACGAACGCTCCAAAATCCGCAACCCGCG
>JASHTD010000379.1 GCA_030040725.1 Candidatus Sulfotelmatobacter sp.
GTAAGCAAGCAGCTCACCGACATGCAGTCGGCGCAGCAGAGCGTTCAGGCGCAGCAAGCTGCGCAGCAGGCCCAGCAGACCGCTGCACAAAACGCTCCGCCACCGGACGTGCTTTATAACAACGCCCTGCGCGATTACAACGGCAACAACGCCCAGCTCGCCACGCAGGAATTTTCCGACTACATCAAGTTCTATCCCAACACCGACATGGCCGGGAACGCCTACTTCTATCTCGGCGAGATTCAGTTCCGGCAGGGTAACTACCAGCAGGCTGCGCAGAATTACGATCAGGTCTTGCAGAACTTTCCTTCCGGCAACAAAGCCGCTTCGGCCGAACTGAAAAAAGGATTCGCGCTGATCGAACTGGGTAAGCAGGATGACGGTGTGACCGAGCTGCGGCACCTGATTCAACGTTATCCCAAATCGAATGAAGCGCTGCAGGCGCGCGAACGGCTGCATAAGCTGGGAGTCTCAAGCCGGCCGGGCGAGTAGGTTTGTCATCCTGAGCAGCGTTTTTTCAGCGAAGATCCGTGCGAGCCGTTCGTTAAAATGGAGCGTTCGGCTCGCTTACCTGCCAAACCGCGCCACTGCCCAGAGTTCTAAAGAGGTTTATTCGGGCGCAGGTCTTAAGCTTAAGATAAATCTTCTGTACCATCCATTCATACCCGAGGTGCAATCATGACCAAGATTTCAGCAAATGATCCAGACCGGGCAAAGGGCGCGGTTGAAGTGGAAGAGCATCATCACGACGGCAATATCGGCCTAGAAGAACAGCTTGGACATCGCGACCAGGATCCGCTGGTAAAGGGTGCGGATACGGATTTCCCCGAGCCAGGGGAGAACCCGGAACACTCCGGCGAGCCTACGGCGAAGAAGGGACCCCAGAAGGCCAAGAAAAACAGGGGGTAGGGATCCTTCGACTCCGACATGCAATTCGCTGCGCGAATTGCATGTCTCCGCTCAGGATGACATCCAACCCGCAGAGCCTTTAGATTGCCATCGCGCCGACTTCTTTTTCCACTTCCACCGTGTCGACCATGACGATGGCATCCCACGGGCAGCCATCGAGGAAGCAGCCGTCGGGGCCTTTGCTCAGGCACTTCTTGCAGCCGATACAGAGAATGGGATCGATCGCGATGCGCCCGAACGGTGGATTATCTTCGTCGGGCACCCAGAACATGCAGTCTTCGACCGGGCAGTATTCCACGCAGGCGGGCGAGCCGGCGCAGCCCGTGCAGCATTCGGTGATGACGGCGAGTTCTTTCGGTTTTTTCTTGCGCGGTGTGGTGAGGCCCTTAGATTTTGGTTCCCACTTCATTTCATCGGGAACCATGCCGACAGCTTTGGTCGCTCCGGGTGCAGGAGGCATGGCAGGGATTATACCTCAGCTTTCGGCTGCCGGCTTCCGCTTTGCGGCGTTCGCGTCAGACCTCGGATTTTCAACCGCTCGTCTTGTCCCCGAATGAGTGATCCCGAACGCCAGCGTTTTTCAGGTGGGGGAGAGCCTGCGATGAGCAAGCGAGCGGAGTAAGCGCATCGAACGGGGATCTCGCGTACAGCGTTATCTTAGGCAGTGGCGCTCATATCGAGATCCCACGCTACGCCTGGACGCTTCGCTCGGGATGAAGCCGTGTACTAAGGTTGCGGGCCGAGGTTCTCCCAGAACGGCACCGCCCGCCTCAAATCTGCTCAGTACGCGCTTTCCACTCCGCTAACTCTGCTATAGTGAAGCCCTGCAAAGGAGCATTCCATGGCAGGAAAAAGTCTCAACCGGGTTCAACTGATCGGCAATCTGGGCAAAGATCCTGAGGTGAAATACACCCCGCAGGGGACGCCTGTGGCCAAACTGACTATCGCCACCAATGAACGATTCAAAGATAAGAGCGGCGATTGGCAGGACCGCACCGAGTGGCACAACGTCGTGCTGTGGCAGCGGCTGGCCGAGATTGCGGGCGAGTATTTGAAAAAAGGCGGCAAGGTCTACATTGAAGGACGGCTGCAAACCCGCTCCTGGGACGACAAGACCAGCGGCCAGAAAAAATACATGACCGAAGTCGTGGCAAGCGATCTGATTCTGCTCGGCGGACGTGGTGAAGGCGGCGGAGAGATCAGCGGCAGCGCGCGTGGCGCAGGCGCATCGGCGGGCGGCAATAACTTCGACCAGCGCGTGCCCGAGCACGAACCGGCAGGCGCTTCGGGGCCGATTACGGATGAGGATATCCCGTTCTAGGGTCGTGCTGGGGTCGATTTCTTCGGTGTCCAATCCTATGTGGGCTCCGTGCGAAGAATAGCTCGCGTCTGTCGGGCCGTCCTTCTGGTCCTTTGCGGCACTTTGCTTTGTCTCATCGCATCAATCCAGATTGAACAGCACGTACTTCGCCGTCGCGCCGAACGGCTTCTGAAGGATGTTCGGCCCCTCCAAATTCATCGTTCCACATTCAGCGATGTGCAAGCCCTGGGGCGAAGGTGGGGGAAGTTCACCAACTGGAGCGGAGTGTGCACCCCAGAATCGTGCGGATTCGAGATCGGCTGGAGCGATTTTTCTGTAAGGCACGCGCAGTTCGTCAACCGGCTGAATATGCTTCACGAGTTCGTGTTAGCCGGAGGGCGGCCGCAGGGCGTATTCGCCGATGTGCAGACGGAAGGTGGCGTTCTAATCGCCAACCATTTTTACGTTTCTGTTGATGCTCCCGCCGCTAAGGATTCGGGACAATGGTGGGATTATTCGCTGATAGGCAGCGCGAGCCTCGATCCGAACTTCCTCGCCAGATACAGACTTGCGCCAGAGCATCCGCCTTACGCTGTGGGAATGCCCAGCGGCTGCGAGGGCTGCAAACACATCTACG
>JASHTD010000380.1 GCA_030040725.1 Candidatus Sulfotelmatobacter sp.
CCGGACCCGATTTCTCCTTATGCCGTCGCAAAGCTGGCCGGTGAGCATTACATGACTTCGTTTTACCGGTGCTACGGATTGGAGACGGTATCGCTGCGCTACTTTAATATTTTCGGCCCGAGGCAGGATCCGTCTTCGCCTTACTCGGGCGTGCTGGCAAAATTCATTACACAAATGCTGAAGGGGCAGCAGCCCACGATTTTTGGTGACGGCGAACAGAGCCGGGATTTCACTTATGTTGACAATGCAGTAGAGGCGAATCTTCGCGCTTGCCAGGCCGCGGCCGCGGAAGTGGCTGGGAGGGTTTTTAATGTCGCCACGGGGCGGCGGGTTACTTTGAACGAAATGTTTAAGCTGCTACAGGGGCTAACGTCGTATTCCGGGAGCGCGATTCATGGCGCGGAACGCGGAGGAGACATCAAGCACTCGCTGGCGGATATTTCGCTGGCGGAGAAACATCTTGGATACAAACCGAAGGTAAATTTCGAGGAAGGACTGAAGCGGACGGTGGAGTGGTATCGGGAGCAGATTGCGGCCGGCAGGCCCGACACCGCGACGCGCCAGGCGTAAAATTTGTCGAGGTTCGAGTAGACCAAAGACGGCGCTTGACCAATCGACGCGTAGCGCTGAGAGCGAATCGAAGGCGTGTTGCTTTTATTGACGGTGGTCTGACATCAGCTTAAGGTCGGAAAAAGTTAAAGGCGAGCCCCTGAGGCTCGCCTTTCTGCCGCCGTAAACAAGTGGATTCGCGTGCTTACGGAAGCTGCATGGTGCTGTGTGTCTTAGGGCACGACATAGTTAACTGAAGTGCCCCAGTTTGCATAACCATCCCTCGTCCCATCGCAGGTTCCTATGGAGAGGGTAAAGTCCGACCCAGTGCAATTGTCGTACTCAATATAGTTGTTGGCAAAGTAAATCCTACCGCCCGACCCAGGCACGAAGATGGCATGACTGTAGTCTCCCCATCGAGGTCGATAGACACTTGGGTAGCCGTCATACTCTGTAAAGCCATCTTCAGGCGATTGGCCCATATCAGCAATATTGATCACCGATCCCAAAAGGCCGTTCGAAAAGCTGGCCAGCCGGCCGTAGGCGGTGCTAGGGAAAAAACCTCCGTTGTTGGCTCCGGTCGGTCCGCCGTTGCCCGACAGAGTGAAGGTCATGATGGCTCCGCCGTTTCCGGTGTCCTGGTAGAAATAGCCTTCCGCAGCCATGGCTGGGAATTCCACGTCCTCGTGCATCGGCGAAACATACCCTTGACTCGTGAAGCTGAATTGGCCTGAGGCATCGAAACTGTCGGTACCGATGACCCAGTAGGCAACGCCCTGATGCACTTCCGGACTTGTTTCCGACGAAAAGGTCTGATTGATCTCGGTGCTGACGGCGCCCCAGATCTGTCCCTGGGCCTGCGAAGCCTGCGTTACGTCGTCGCCGTTATTGGCGATTCCGTTCTCGGGGCAGCTGGGCGGCGGCGGCGATCCAACGCTGAGGCCAGCCGCTCCGCATTCGTCCCCCAGCGGTATCGGCCCGCTCGCCTGCTCGCTGAGGAAACCTTCGCCGTAGTAAGGCAACACACCACCGAAGATCTGGCCGTCGAATTGGATGGCGGAACAACTGGAACAGCCAGAACTGTTGAGGTTTTCCAAGCCGGTCCAGGCGAAGACCGCGATTCGGTCGTCCCCAAGGCCGTAAAAGTCGAGAGACTCAAGCATGAATCCCGAGCCTCCATGACTGTTGTCGTACTGAGTCGGGTCGGGCGGGTTTGCCGGAATAACTGCATACCAGCACGTAATGCCGGGCAAGTGATACTCATTGTCGGAAAAGCAAGTTCCGTTTGGTGTCGGGATTAATCCCATGTTCTCATGCGCGACGGTAAAGTCAGGGTTTGGCAATCCATTGATCTTGGTGGGCAGGCCGAGTTCGAGTGCTTTCTTGCTAAACGCAAACTCCTGTGCTCCGTTAAAGCCGCCGCCACCCAGGCCGGCAGGGGGCCCAGTGGGGAACTCGTCGTAGAACAACAGGAACGCGTCCCGACTAGTAGCGATCTTCGCGAAGTCATTAAGCAGGAATGGGTATCCTGGCTCGGCGGGGTTGTAGTTGGCATCGACGAAGTAGACGTAGTAGGGACCAAAGGGATTTGATCCTTGACTCACGGCGATCCCTTCGTAGCAGGAGTAGGCCACGCCGGCAAAACAGCCGGTAAAGGGTCCCTCATTGGCCTCACTGCTCGCAGAGACAAATTCCGTGAAGAACCAGTGCCCACCGTTGTCGTAATCGTAGATGCACGAGGGATCGCCGCCGCTGCTCCATCCTCTGGTTGTGAGTCCCATGACGGTGTCCAGAGGGATGACCGCTGACAGCCGCTCCAGAGCTGCGTTGAAAATCAAAATCGAACCCTGGTTGTTGGTTTCGACCACATACCCGTTCCCGGCACATAGGCCCTGGTCGGGAGGTTCAATGTCAATGCCTAATGGATTCGTGCTCAACTCGCCGTTGTCGGCTGCATTTATTCCTTTGACGCCGACGGCGCCGCCTGCAGATGAATTGATGAAGTCACAGCCTGCACCCAGTGGTTCACAACTGACGGTTGGAGGTACTACAAAGGGTGTAACTGCCGTTTGCGCCGGCGGACGCGGGCGTTTCGGCTCCGGCATTTCGCGGTGACCACCAGAGCCAGAATTGTTCAGCGGGATTGGGACAGCTGAGTCCTCCGAGAAAGACGCTGTGGAGGGAGAGTAAAAGGGGCCGGTAAGTAAAGAGCAGCCCGCCGCCTTGCAACCAGTGGCGGCCGGACCAACAAACGTCGGCGAAAATTGCCCTAAAGGTGAGGAAGTAACGGTGCTGGTTGCTGCGCCAGTAGGATTTGCGGCGGAAGCTCCTTCTGGAGCGACGATCAGAGCGATCGCCAGCAACAGCAGTGCAAATTGGCGATACATAGGGTTTCTCCGCTAGAACAGATTTAGAAGCCATCGTCCATAAATGAGGGTTCCCTTTTAAGGCACTCGATACGAGCGGCGATAATACGAGCGGGGATAGTAGCACGGTTTTGACCGCTCGCATAGCGTGAAAAAACTTTCATCCCCAGCTTTCCCTCGGACGGTTAAGGGAACGCCATTGCCACATCGGGATGGGTGTCTGAATGTGGATGTCAGACGAGAAAAATCTGGACAGGCGTCGCCCCAAGCCGGCTTAGCGACCTGGCGCCCGAGGTGCATGCAGAATGGCGGCACGCGGGCAGATGAAATCCTGTTGATGAGACATTCCCCTTGCAGTCACCGATGGGCGCTGTTGCAGGCCCGCAAGACACGGAAGCGAACTTCATCCTCTGGCTAAGAACCATAAGGTCTGCCAGAAAAACGGGCCAACAGCTAACAGCATTGGCAGACAAAGACGTCCGCCGGCGCCGCATTGGCGAACCTTACTCCCGGGCGCGGAGTCGACGTTAGTTCCGCTTACGACAGTCTTCAAGGCACGGGAGCTAACTCAAGAGTCGAGCTATTGGACTACTTTTTCACCGCATCGTCGGTCTTCTCTCCGGCTTTCTTGACCTCGTGCCCAGTGGCTTTGGTGGCCTTCTTGATGCCACTGCCGGTCTTCTTGGCAACTTTCTCGGTGCCTTTTGCGGTGTCTTTAGCCGCTACTTTGGTGTCGTGACCTGCCGTGTCGGCCGCTTTCTCCGTACCTTTCTTCACATCCGTGCCAGCATTTTGCGCCAGAATCACGGGAACGGCGCTTAACAATACCGCCGCCAGAATAGTCTTCAGACGAAAACTCATAACATCCTCCTGCTGGGAAACGTTGTCGGGAACGGTAATGGAGTATGCGCCATGGAAGCACATCTTGCCAAGGGCGTCTCGCTTTCAGCTGCTAAAACCTCCCCGACCAGCCTTGGCCGGCTTCATTACGTTGGTTATCTACGTCCGCGTTACCGAAACCCCTAGAGTAAACCGCATGACACTTTCGTCGATGGTGGTTTCGCGGGACTGGCAAGAAATCAGCGTTCTGGAGTGCATTCTCGGCGGGCTGCACATGGAGGTTTCCGTCGAGAGCGAACCGCAGCGAGCTCTCTCGCGGCTGGAGAAGTCGAAGATTGACGCTCTCATCGTCGACTGCGACCTGAACGGAAGCGGACAATTCTTTCGCGACCTGCAGAAAGAGACTTCGCGGGCGAACACGGTACCGCTGGTGATCATGGGCAACCGGCAGGGTCGGCGCGGCGTGGAAGAAAGCGGTGCGCTGTTCGCCTTCGAAAAGCCAATCTCCGTGGAACAGGCGGTGCACACGCTTTCCGCGGCGCGCAATATGATTCTCGACGGGCGCCTGCGCTACCACCGCGCCGGGCTGGATGTGCCGATCACGGTGCGGGGCAGCGCGAAAAATAAAATTATCGGGAAACTGGTCAACCTCAGCCAAGGTGGTTTGCAGGTTCATGTGGAAGAAAAAATCAATCCCAGCGAAGCTTCCCGCATATGTTTCGAACTTCCGGGAACGAACGCCGCCATCAACGCCGATATCGAAGTGGCGTGGTCGGATAATCTGGGCAATATCGGCATCCGCTTCGCCAAGATGCCATTGCAAATGAGGCAGGCCTTGCGGCTTTGGCTGGCGCAGCAGTACTTCGCGAACTGAAGAATCTTTGCCTGCCTAATTCCAGGCGTGCCGCTTAGCGGAAGCGGTCTGCGTACTCCTTTTCCTTCCGGTGTTCGACGAATGAGGCGGATTGCGCTACGCGATCGCCCAGGCTCGATCGACCGAATAATGCAAACAAACTCCAGTAAGCCCCGGCGAAAAATGGCACGGCGAGCAATAGCAGGCTCAACGCAAGCTGCCACTGGGGAACCTCATGAGCGATGGAGAGAAAAATCACGGCAAATAAGAGAAGGCCGGCAGTGATCGCCAGGCCGTCGACCACCCAGGCAAGCGTGCGTGCGGAGGGATGGGCGAGAGGGCTGAGTTGCTGCGGCGCATCTTCGAGCAGCGGGTCGTCTTGACGAGGGTGCATTGAAAGCGGCTCGACCGGCGTGGGAAGCGCGGGTTCGAGTCGAATTGCGGGGCGGGGGGCAGCCGAAAGAATCAGGCCGTCAGTTTCGCTGCTTTCGTCGAGATCGTTTCTCTCGTCGTTGTCGTCTGATTCGGCGGGGTCGTCGCTTTCCGGGGAAACGCCGGGTGCAGAAAAAGGCTCGAAGATTGGGACGGCGTCGGTTGCGGCCGCAAGAGAAGTCAGAAGATCGGAGAGGATCCACTCGTCGATCTGGTTGCGGCTGCGGGTCGAGAGATCGATGAAACGGATGCCACAGGCTCCCCTAGAATCGGCCCAGGTCACTTCCCCTAAGGCATCCATGCCGCCGAGGGGGCGCAGGCGCGAACCCTTCAATTGGAAGCGCAGGCGCACTCGCTGCTCCGGCTGCAGCGGGGAAACCACCTGCAGCGCGGCTCCGTCATGGTTGAGATTTCGCACGATTCCGCCGTTGCCATCGTCGAGAGTGAGATAGGTCAAAGTGCGCAGCTCATGGCGATATTGGCTGCGGACCGGACGGGCGGGGAAAGTTTCTTGCAGCATACTCTGCGTGGGAAGCCAGAGACGGCTCCGATTTCTTAATGCTATGCGCCACCGGAAATCGAGCGAGAGTAACCACGCTGGTTCGGGAAGAGGCTCGCTGGTTGGTGCATCCGGTTCTGGAGTGCCTGGCGTCTCGGCGCCTTTGAGGGAAAGTGAGATGATCGTCAGCGGAGTATTGAAACTACGCGCTTACCAAAGCTCATGGTCGAAAGAATGCCCGGGAATCATTGCTATGACCAGAAAACCCGGCTAACTTACTACTAAACCCCCGCAAAAGCGGGAGCAAAGCCGAAACAGCCGGCGCAGGGAAAACTTCGACTCGGACGCGAAATGGCGATTTGACGGCGCCCGCGGCGGCAACGCTCGGAAAGAGATTTTCGTCTGATCATTACTTGCTCGATCTAATTTGTTTGATCATGATGTGTCTGATCATGATTCGTGTAGCCGTGAAATGGTAACCACACCAACCAATCCGCCA
>JASHTD010000381.1 GCA_030040725.1 Candidatus Sulfotelmatobacter sp.
ATATGCTGGCCTGTTCGTATTGCGGAGCAGACCTGGATTTCGAAAGCGAGTCGTCGTTGCGTTGCCGTGGATGCGCAAAGAGCTTCAACATCGATAACGGTATTCCGCAACTGTTCGCGCCCAACGATCCGCAAGCGCAAAAGGGCGACGTTACGGATATCGTAAAGTCGTTTTACGAAGAGAATCCTTTTCCGAACTACGACGACATCGACTCCGAACAGACGCTGCTCGAAAAAGCGCGCCGCGGCATGTTTGCGCGGTTGCTCGACGAACAGATTCCGCAAGGAGCAGCCGTGCTTGAAGTCGGCTGCGGCACCGGCCAACTCACCAATTTTCTGGGCATGCACTACAACCGGCGCGTGTTCGGATCGGACATGTGCCTGCACTCCCTGCGCCTGGCCAATGGCTTCCGCAGCCGCTGCCGGATCAAGAATGCCGGCTTCGTGCAGATGAATCTGTTCCGACCGGCGTTCAAGCATGAAGTGTTCGATCTGGTTGTTTCGAATGGAGTGCTGCATCACACGGCCGATCCTTACGGCGCGTTCAAATCCATCGCACGGCTGGTGAAGCCGAACGGGATTATCATCATCGGCCTCTACAACAAAATCGGCCGGCTGACGACCGACTTCCGCCGTTTCCTGTTCCGCGCGACCGCGGACAAACTGGCGTTTCTCGATGGGCACATGCGCAACAAGAATTACAATGCCGATCGCAAGCGCGCATGGTTCTACGACCAGTACAAGCATCCGCACGAGAGCAAGCATACGTACAGCGAGCTGCTCGACTGGTACGAATCGAATGGTTTCGAATATCTTTCGAGCATTCCCAAGATTGATCCCGGTCCGTTTACCGACGAAGAAAAATTGTTCGAGCCGCACGATAAAGGCACGAAGTTCACTCGTTGGATGACGGAGGTGGAGATGTTGCTCACCGGGGGCGCCGATGGGGCGCTCTACATCATGATCGGACGGAAAAAGAAAGCATAGGGACGGCACGGTCCGCGGCCTTCATGCGCTGGGCCGGACCTGGTCTTGAGGTTCATCCCACCCGGCTCGGCTGATCCCGAGCCGCTTCTCATTTGGCGAGCGGAAACTGGACTTGAACGGCTGGGCTGCGTCGCATGGGAAGCAAACAACTGCAGGCTCATTTATCAGGCTCACCGAGCAAAAGTATGCTGAAGCCAATTCCATTGCGGCGGGATTGTTATAAAATCAGTCTTCCCATCATGCGCCTTCGATGTTTGTTTCTTAGCGTTTTATCCCTGTCCACGGCCGGCTGGGGGCAAGCCTATTATGCGGTCGAACCGGCTCCGCTGAAGGCGACAGCGCCGTTTGCGGAGTCGTTGCGAAAGTATCTGGATCCGCAGGGGCTGCGGCTGGTGGCTGCGCCGGACGGACAAAAAACGACTCTTTGCGAAGTGTGGTGGGGCAAGAGTGTGTCGGCGTATGCCAAGCCTCACGGCCCTGAGGATGCGAGCTACAGCAATCTGGAGCCGGGAGCGCTGGTCGGGGTCGTCCACTATCCGGCGGAGTTCTTCGATGCGAGCGGGCAAAAGCTGCGCGCCGGCTATTACACGATGCGGTATGTGTTGTTGCCGCGGGATAAGGCGCACCAGAGGGTGATCGCGTATCCGGATTTTGTGGCATTGAGTCCGGCGGCACTTGACCATAAGAATCGTGAAACTCTACCGCTGAACGATCTGTTGCTTTTGAGCCGTGAGGCTTCGCGCAAGCGCCATCCGGCCGTGATCAGCCTTGTGCCTTTTAATCCCGGCTACCAGGATCTTCCCATGATTGTGCCGGATGAATCCGGCGAAGCCGTTTTGCAAGTGAAGATCAAAACGCGCATTGGCGAGACGCCCTCGGAGGATTTGAAGATGGCGATCGAGCTGGTGCCGACTCCCAAACACGACATTGGATCCTGATTTTCTTTCCGCGGTCTTGCCAATCAGCGCGCTCCCGGGCGAGAAGAGTGTGAACAGTGCCTGACTATTCCTGGCCAAAGTTCGAGCGGCGCCATTTGATCGGTCGACGAGTGCCCCGGGTTGACGCTCCTCTAAAAGTTTCCGGCGAGGCGCGTTATACCGCGGACGTGAAGAGCATGGGGATGCTTCACGGAAAGATTCTGCGCTGCCCCTACGCTCACGCCAGGATTTTGACCATCGACACCGGCGGAGCCGAGAGAATGCCCGGCGTGAAAGCGATTCATGTAATTCAGGGAGTGGGTTCGGTCATCCACTGGGCGGGAGATGACGTGGTTGCAGTAGCGGCAGTGGACGGGCCCACTGCGGAAGACGCGATTCGCGCGATCAGGATTGAATATGAAAAGCTGCCGCACCTGGCGAGCGATGACGAGCCGGGCCAGGACCCGGCAGGAGCGCTGAGCGCAAATGATGTCGATGATCTGCTCGATGATAAAGCGCCGGAGGATGAAATCATCGGACGGATTCGGCGAAATGGAATTGCCGTGGTATTTTCTGAGGAGCGGCTCAAAGAGCTGAAGGAAATCGGGGTGAGCGATGCCGTGCTGAATGCATTGCGTTCGGCGCGGGTTCATGACGGCGAGAGCAGGCGAGGGTATTACCGGGAGAATCCAGCTGAGATCCAGGGCGAGCCGGAAAAAGCGCTGAGCGAGGCGGATGTAATTTCCGATGGTCTCTACGGAGCGACAAGCATTGCGCATTGCTGTCTCGAGAGTCATGGTTCGGTTGCCGAGTGGACTAGCGGCGATCATCTGCTGGTGCATGTCTCCACGCAAAATGTTTCTGGAATTGCCGGGCAGATGGCGGAGGCGCTGAACCTTCCGGCGGCAAATATTCGCGTGCAACAGGATCATGTGGGTGGCGGGTACGGCAGCAAGTTCTCTCCCGACCGCTGGGGTATTGCCACCGCGAGATTGTCGAAGAAGACGGGAGGCAAGCCGGTGCGCGCCATGCTGGAACGCGATGCAGAAATGAAAGTGGCGGGCGCTCGGGCGTCGGCCTACGCACGAGTTCTAGTGAGCGCAAAAAAAGACGGGACCGTGACCGCGTGGGATTCGAAATCCTGGGGTACGGCAGGCCCTGGCGGAAGCGATATGCCGCCGCTTCCTTATGTCTTCGATATACCTCACAGCAGGGTGCAGCACACCGCGATTCTCGCAAACGTTGGACCAGCGCGGCCGTGGCGAGGATCAAATCATCCGCAGGCGGCGCTGATCACGATGAGTGCATTGGATGATCTGGCGGCGCGGCTGGGAATGGATCCGCTGGATTTGTTTTTGAACAATCTGGAACTGACCGGAGCGCGGAGCGGCGTTTACCGTGAAGAGCTCGAAATCGCGTCCGAGTTGATGGCATGGAAAAAGAAATGGAAACCGCGGCCGAAGGAGCCGACCGACGGCGTAGTACGCGGAGTGGGATTATCGATTCACACTGGCGGCGGACGCGGACATATGAGCAATTGCGATCTGACGATTCATCCAGATGGGTCGGTTGGCGTGAAGATGGCGACGCAGGACATTGGAACCGGAACGCGTACTCTCATCGCGATGGTTGCCGCCGATACGCTGGGAATTCCGCTGGAAGCAATTGAGTTATTCATCGGAGACACGGCATACCCGGCGTCAGCGGCCTCGGGAGGTTCCTCGACTCCGGGAGGAGTGAGCGCATCAACGCGAAGAGCTGCGATGGATGCGCGGGAGGTGCTGTTCGCAGCGGTGTCGCCGTTCCTAAAGGCACGAAAGGAAGATCTGGAATCGGTTGCGGGAATGGTGCGGCTGAAATCCGACCCGAGCCGTTCGATGCCGTGGAAGGAGGCGTGCGCGAAGCTGGGAGCGATGCCAATTACGGTGCGGGGAAAAAATCCTGATCGTAACGCTCCGCCGGAGCTGACAAACAGCGGGGTGGGAGGCGTTGGCATGGCTGAAGTTGAAGTGGATGCCGATACGGGGATCGTAAAAGTGAAAAAGATGGTTGCGGTGCAGGATTGTGGGCTGATCGTTAATCCGGAGCTGGTGGAAAGCAGTTGCAAGGGGGCGATGGTGATGGGAATCAGCTCGGCGCTGTTCGAAGAGAAAATAACGGATCGGCACACTGGGCAGATGCTGAATGCGAATATGGAGTTTTACCGGCTGGCGGGGATGGGCGACATTCCGGAGCTGGTCGTGCACTTGATGACGGGCAAGGGATATGACGAACGCGGAGTCATTGGAGTGGGCGAGCCACCGGTGATTTCGGTGGGCGCAGCGATCTCGAATGCGGTAGCGAATGCGGTTGGCGTGCGTGTGCCATTTTTGCCACTCACGCCAGATCGGGTGCTGGCCGCATTGGTTCAGGACGGCGTCAATGCCGATGGCGCACCAGCTGGCGAATCACTAACGTCTCGGGACGCTGCGTCTCAAAGGGCTGATAAGCAGATCCTGGCATAGAGACTTTCGACCTCATGCTTTCTACCTCTTGCAGTCTTTTGCGCAACTGCGTAGGGTAAGGCAAATCGTTTCAGACGATCCCGGGTACACGGCAATCGTTCTCCCCTCGACGCGATAATCCTGATGTAGAGAAACTGATCAAGCAACTGCGCGCTCCGGGGCGGGGTGCGGTGACCAGGAGTAAACTTTATCCCCAGGTCGAGAACGGCTCTGCAATGGGCCTCTCGAGAGATTGAAACAGACTTGAACTTGTCATTCGGCCGATTACCAATCGTCTTCGCTGGAGGAGCTGTGAACTTGAAGCCTTTCGCGCGCATGCGCCTTTTTGTGGTGTTTTTTGCCGTGGCGTCGTTCCTGATGATCTCTGCCGTGGCACCGGCACAAACTTACACGCAAAACTACATTTATACGATCGCAGGCGGAGGAGCAGTGCCGACCGCTCCATTGAGCCTTGATCTTCCGGGGCCGACGGCGGCGATTAAGGACGCAGGGGGCAACATTTATATTGCCGTGGCAGCCAGCGCCTACGTCTACAAGGTTACCCCAGCCGGAGTGGTCAGCGTGTTTGCCGGGTTGGGCTATGGCGGCTACAACGAGGATGGAATTCAGGCTTCGAAGGCCCTGATTGGCGGGGTGACAGGACTCGCCATCGACAGCGCGGGGAATATCTACCTGGCAGACGCGCTGGGTTCGCGCATTCGCAAAGTCAA
>JASHTD010000382.1 GCA_030040725.1 Candidatus Sulfotelmatobacter sp.
TTCAGCTTCACGCCGAAGTCTCGAACGCTCTGGCTGGGCTCGATGAAAGTACGCCCTACGTAGTGATTGCGGATCAAGCCGAAACGAAATGGCATGCCGCTTTCGGCGGCATAGCCCACGGCAGCCGTGACGCCTGAATCTGGAACGGGCACGACGAGATCGGCTTCAACAGGAGCTTCGCGAGCCAGTTGCCGACCGAGTTCTTCACGGCTGGTTTGCACAGAACGGCCGAAAACGATGCTATCGGGACGCGAAAAGTAAACGTGCTCGAAGATGCAGCTCGATTGCGGAGCGGACGTAGAGTAGAAGCGCGAGGTGATTCCCTCGGGACCCACGACGATCAACTCCCCCGGCTTCACATCACGCTCGTAGATTGCGCCGATCAGATCGAAGGCGCAAGTCTCGGACGCGAAGACGATGGTATCGCGCTTCTGGCCTTCAACCGCGGGAATACGTCCCATGGCGAGCGGCCGAAAGCCGCGCGGGTCGCGGACCGCGATGATGCGATCCGGACTCATCACGACGAGCGAGAAAGCACCCTCCACGCGGCGCAGAGCGTCGGCAATGGCTTCCGGTAGAGTCTGTTCGCGGGAGAGCGCGACGAGGTGCACGATCACTTCGGTGTCGCTGTTGGTCTGGAAGATCGAGCCTTGTCGCTCGAGCCGGCTGCGGAGTTCGGTGGCATTCACCAGGTTGCCGTTGTGCGCCACGGCGATCGATCCCTTGCTGGACTGAACCAGGATGGGCTGCGCATTCAGCAGAGCAGAATCGCCCGCAGTCGAATAGCGAGTATGGCCGATGGCGAGCGTGCCGCGAATCTGCGCAAGCACATCTTCGGTGAAGATGTCGGCCACCAGGCCCATCGCCCGGTGCACGCGGGAAGTCAGGCCGTCAGAAGTGGCGATGCCCGCCGATTCCTGGCCGCGATGCTGCAGAGCGTGAAGTCCGAGGTACGCGAGCTTCTCGGCCTCAGGGTGCGAGAAAATGGCAACTACGCCGCATTCATCGTGAAATTTGTCGGTTTTTTGCATACAGCACTTAGCCCAGGAACTGGCCTTCATTCCGCTTCCACCAACTCAGGATCGGTGCGCAAACTTGATTGCAATGCAGACTCGTAGGCTCGATCCAGATCGGAAATTACCGAAGACACCACATTCTTGTCATCTACGAAGATCTCAATGCGATCGCCCCCCGTTTCACCGATCAGACTTGCATCGATTCCAAGCTTGCCCGCCAATTGTTGGATTCGCACGAGGTTGGCCGCGTCGCAAGAGACGAGGATGCGGCTCGGGTCCTCTCCAAAGAGCAGGAACTCGGCGGGAAGGCCGCCGGATGCGAAATTCACGCGAGCGCCAACTCCGGCAGGAAACGACTTCTCGGCCAGAGCCACGGCCAATCCCCCTTCGGAACAATCATGCACCGACTCGACGAGACCCTCTTGAACCAACTCCACGATTCCTTTCTGCAGCGCAGCTTCTTTCTCGAGATCAATCTCCGGCGGATATCCCCAGAGTGTTCCGAGAATTTCCTTTGCATATTCAGATGAACCGAATTCGCTTTCTACATCGGTGATATCGGCTGGTTCGCCAGCGTGCAATAGCACGATCGTGCGCCCCGGAGCGGCGAAGTGCATGTTCGCGGTTTTCCTAACGTCTTCGAGAATGCCGACCACGCCCAGCACAGGGGTGGGGTAAATGCCTTCGCCGAGAGTCTCGTTATAAAAGCTGACATTGCCCCCGGTGATCGGAATCTCGAGCTCTTCACAGGCTTTGGTGATGCCGTCGATAGTCTGGGAAAACTGCCACATGATGTGCGGCTTTTCCGGATTGCCGAAGTTCAGGCAGTTGGTCGCGCCGACCGGAGTCGCGCCGGAACAGGCAACTTTGCGCGCGGCTTCGGCCACAGCATGCATCGCGCCGAGACGGGGGTCGAGATAGCACCAGCGGCCATTGCCATCCAGTGCCATGGCGAGACCGCGCTGCGGCGCATGCGGATCCGGATTCTTGATGCGAATAACGCCTGCATCGCCGGCGCCCGGAGCTTCGACCGTATTGGTCTGCACCATGTGATCGTACTGCTGCCAGACCCAGCGCTTGCTGCAAATGTTGGGAGCGGCAATAAGTTGCTGGAGAACTGGCGTGAGATTGCGGCTTTCGCCGAGCTTGATATGCTCTGGCATTTCCCGCGGCACGGGCGGCTCCCAGCGAGCGAGCGGACGCTTGTAGACGGGCGCATCGTCGGTGAGCGCCTGATTGGGAATTTCCGCTACCACTTCGCCGTGATGCCGTACACGGAGTTTATTGTCGGTGGTGACAAAGCCGACTTCAACGGCATCGAGTCCCCACTTTTCGAATACGCGGAAGACTTCCTGCTCGCGGCCTTTCTGGGCGACCAGCAACATGCGCTCCTGCGACTCGCTGAGCATGATTTCGTACGCGCTCATACCAGACTCGCGCTGGGGCACGCGGTCGAGTTCGATTTCTATTCCGACGCCGCCGCGCCCGCCCATCTCGCAAGTGGAACAGGTGAGCCCGGCCGCGCCCATATCTTGAATGCCAACGATCGCACCGGTCTGCATGGCTTCGAGGCAAGCTTCAAGCAAGAGCTTTTCGAGGAAGGGATCGCCGACCTGGACGTTAGGACGTTTCGCCTCTGAAGCCTCGCTGAATTCTTCGCTGGCCATGGTGGCGCCGTGAATGCCGTCGCGTCCGGTTTTTGCGCCGACGTAAATGACCGGATTGCCCTCGCCCGCGGCGCGGGCATAGAAAATTTCATCTTTGCGGACCAGGCCGAGCGCAAAAGCGTTGACTAGAGGATTGCCGGAGTAACAGGGCTCGAACTTGGTTTCGCCGCCGAGATTGGGAACGCCGAAGCAATTGCCATAGGAAGCGACGCCGCTTACGACGCCTTCGAGGATGGAATGATTCTTGTGAATGTCTTTCCGTACGGTTTGCGAAGCAGACTCGCGAGTCGTAATTGGGCCGAAGCGTAAGGAATCCATCACGGCGACAGGCCGCGCACCCATGGTGAAGATATCGCGCAGGATTCCGCCGACGCCGGTGGTCGCACCCTGAAATGGTTCGATGAACGACGGGTGATT
>JASHTD010000350.1 GCA_030040725.1 Candidatus Sulfotelmatobacter sp.
AGCAAAGCCGAAACAGCCGGCGCAGGGAAAACTTCGACTCGGACGCGAAATGGCGATTTGACGGCGCCCGCGGCGGCAACGCTCGGAAAGAGATTTTCGTCTGATCATTACTTGCTCGATCTAATTTGTTTGATCATGATGTGTCTGATCATGATTCGTGTAGCCGTGAAATGGTAACCACACCAACCAATCCGCCACGACAAGAAGACTCCGTCTTGGCGCAAGGCCGCGAGCCCTGGCCAGATAATCAAGTCTCTACGCCAGCCGGCGGCGGCGAATCTACTTTTCAGAAACGCGAATTGCGGCCATCCGGAAGCGATGCGCTGCAGGCGCTGCTGGCATTTTCTGCCATGCACCAGCAAGTGCGGCGACGGCGGGCACTGGCAGCACGGCACAGCGGATTTGAAGCCATTCCGCGGGGTTCCCTGCCAGCTTCTGAGTTCGCGGCAGAAGAGCAGTTTGTACTCGATGAAGTGCTGCAGCTGGTGGCGGAGCGGGCGATCGCAATCACGGGCGCAGATGGATTGGGAATCGCGCTGGCCGAAAACCAGGAAATTGTTTTGCGCGCCTCCGCCGGAACCGTGAAACCGGACGTGGGCGCACGCATCCAGCGCGACTCCGCGTTTTCCGGGGCCTGTTTCCGCAGCGCACAGATTATTCGCTGCGACGATAGTGAAACCGACGACCGGGTAAATCTCTCCGCATGCCGCCGGCTGGGAGCGCGTTCCATGGTGGCAGTGCCGCTCTGCGGGCGGCGGCGCGTGATCGGATTACTGGAAGCGTTTTCAGCGGAACCTTTTGGCTTTAACGACAGCGATGTTGCCAGCCTGGAACTGCTGGCAGAGCTAATCGTGGCGGCTCTAAAGCCGGAAGATGAGGATCGCTTCGCCGAAGCGGCACAAGCGGCCGAAGAAAAACTGGTGGCGCCGGTGGTGCCCGCAGAACCGGCAATGCCGCGAGCAGCTGCACACTTATCCGATTCACGGGTATCCGATACATCAAAATCAGCTACATCGGGACCTGCTACGTCGGCGCCGGTTGTGTCGAAACCCGCGTTACCGACCGCTGCGAAGACGGCAGTCGAGGCGCAGAAAAAACTGACTCCCGTCCCAGCGCGGACGGCGGCGAAGCGTCATCCGGGAGTGTCGCTGGTTGCTCTCCTGATTGTGCTGGCTGCGTTCCTTGGCGGAGTATTGTGGTGGGAACTGAAGCAAACCCAGTTCCATTTCGCGGCAGACAATCCTGCGACGCCCCCGGCGCAGGCGAGACACGCGGCGACTTCATTGCCGTCATCCGCCTCATCACAGGGATCCACTTCGTCTGTTTCGTCCGCGCCAACGTCGTCTCCAGCTGCCGCGTCCGGAAGCGGCGCCGAAACCCAGGCTAATTCGGGCAGCGATGCAGACTTCGCGGCCGAGATGCAAGCTCCCGCGGCTTCGAACAGCAAAGATGCGAAGCCGGAATCTTCGAAGCCGACACGCATTACCGGGATTCGTCACTGGTCGTCGGCCGATTCCAGCACGGTAGTGCTCGATCTGGAAGATCAGGTGCAGTATGAGGCGCATCGCCTGGGCAATCCCGACCGCATCTACTTCGATCTGCACGACACTTCGCTTGCTCCCGAACTGGAAGGCAAGAGCATCGATATCGGAGATGCGCTGCTGGCGCGGGTTCGAATAGCGCAGCCGGTTTCCGGGTTGACACGCATCGTGTTGCAGACGAAAGGCGATTCGAATTATTCAGTGAGCCTGGCGCCAAATCCTTACCGGCTGGTGGTACAGGTTACGAAAATCGGAGCAGGCCCGAAGAGCCAAATTAATTTGTTTCCGGGAGCCAAAGCCGCAGAGGAGAAACAGACGGCAATCGTCGTTCCTCCGCCGACGAAACAGGATCTGCAGTTGCGCGCGCATGTGCCGAAGATGCGCATCGTGGTGGATGCCGGGCATGGCGGCTGGGATTTGGGCACAGTCGGTCGGCGCGGGCTGCTCGAAAAAGACCTGGTGCTGGAGATTGCACAACGGCTGGGCAAGCTGCTTGAAAGCCGGCTCGGCGCAGAGGTGATCCTCACCAGAAACGACGACACTTATATTCCGCTCGACGAGCGCGCAGATGTGGCGAATCAGGCGCACGCGGATTTGTTTATCTCGGTGCACGCCAATTACAGCGACCTGCCTTCAGCGCGGGGAGTGGAAACCTACTATACGGATGTCTTCTCGGCCCCGAATGTAAAGGATTTCGAAGACCGCGCCGGAGCGGCAAGCAAGGGCCCGACCGCGCTGGCCCTGACGGCCACGGAACTATACGAAAAAATTGAACAGTCACGGCGACTGGCGGTCAGCGTGCAGCGTTCACTTTACGGAACGCTGGCGGCGAAAAATCCCGGATTACGCGACCGCGGCGTGAAGGAAGCGTCCTACGTGGTGCTTACCGAATCGACCATGCCAGGAATCCTGGCGGAAGTTTCGTTTGTCAGCAGTCCCACCGATGAGCAAAAGCTGCGCAGCGACGGCTATCGCGAACAGATTGCAGAAGCGCTTTACCGCGGCATTGCACGGTACGCGGCAAACTCTCACGGAGTGAAGATGGCCAGCGCCGCGAAATAGGGGCGTTAGCGCTCTCCTCGCAGAACAGCGAAATCACTTCGGTTCAGGCGTCGCGCCGTACTTCTTGAACACAGATTCGCGTGAAATGACGCCCTCTAATCGGCGAAAATCGGCGCGATTGACGACGGGCACGAGCGGATAGGCGTTCACATAGCGGAGCGCGGAATCCAGCGGAAGATCAGGATAGAGGCTGGGGAGCGGCTTCGCGGGCAACACGGAAGCGAGCGTCAGTTCGCCCTTGCCTTCGCGAAAAAGGCGTTGCAGCTGATCGCGGGCTATCACGTTCCAGCCGCTGGGGTGCAGGCGCACCAAAAAGAGCGAATCGGTGGAATCCTGAACCCGCTGCGCGCCGGCATCCACATAATCCTGCGCGTTGAGAATGATCTGGGGCGGAGGAAGCAGCGCGTCTTCGATGCGCAGGATGGTTTCTTCTCTTTCTTCCTCGAGCGAGGGCAGGATGAGGCCATCCTGCCGCGTGAGCAGATCGAAGATGGGGAAGGACTGCATGCTACGCGAGACAAGATAAGAGGCAGTATTGGCCACGATCACGGGCACGATAATTTCGTAGTTGCCGCTGACTTCAAGAACCATGAATACCGAGGTCATCGGTGCGCGGAGAAATCCGGCAAACAGCACGCCCATCCCCACTAGCGCGTAAGTTCCAGTGGAACCAGCGAAATGCGGAATAATCAGGCGCTCTATGTCGCCGACGGCGCCGCCCAGCATGGCGCCGACAAACAGTGCGGGCGCGAACATGCCGCCGGGAGTGCCGCTGACGAAAGAGAGCGTGGTGGCGATGATTTTGAGAAGCGCGAGCAGAGCGAGGAACTTCCACACATACTGGCCGTGCATGGCCTGGTCCATTGAATCGTAGCCTGCGCCCATGACCTGCGGAGCGCCCAGAAAACCGATCAAGCCAACCAGAAGCCCAGCGATTGCGGGCTGGAAATATTGCGTCCAGCGGGGCAAGGCTTTGAGCCGCGGACGCAGATAGCCGATCGATTTAGCAAATGCCACCGAAGCAAAACCGCCGACCACGCCGAGTACGACATAAGCAAGCAGTTCACTGGGCCGCTTGAAGGTGGTCACCGGAATGCGGAACAACGGCTCACTGCCGAGAAACGAACGCACCACGACAACGCTGGCTACGGCGGCAAGCACAACCGAACCGAGAATGCCGGCGCTCCAACGTCCGATGACCTCTTCAATAACGAATAGAACGGCTGAGATGGGCGCGTTGAAAGCCGCAGCCAGGCCTGCCGCCGCGCCAACCGGGGCCATCAAGCGTAGCTTTTCCCTGGAAATGTTGACCTGGCGGCCGAGAGCCGATGCAATGCTGGCACCGATCTGCAGAGAGGGATCCTCGGGGCCCAGGGATTGACCGGAGCCGATCGCAATTGCCGAACAAATAAATTTTCCGACCGCGGTTCGAAACGGAATGAAGCCATTGAAAATGTAAAGCGCGGACTTTGTCTGGTTGACCCCACTGCCGCGAACCCCGGGGAAAACGTGGAGCACGAGCGCACCCACCAAAAGCCCGGCGACTGCCGGAACAGCGAATAATCTCCAACTGTGGCTCTGCGGCAAGGGGCCGAGCAAAGCCAGATGCATCCAGTCGATTGACAGGCGAAAGCAAACTACAGCGAGGCCGGCGAAAATGCCGATGAAAACCGAAAGAACCAGAAAAAATACTTCTTCGTGGAACACGTCTTCCAGCGTGGAAAACAAGCGCTGGCGGAGGCGCAACCGCACGACTGGCGGTTCTTTGGGAGGCGCGGGATGGCTCGGGACGATGGGTGGAGTGCTCACTGCGTGCCGGCCTCGCGTTTCTCGGAAATCAGAAGCAAAGCGAGGTCAGGGCCTTGGGGTTGCCCGCAGGTCGCCGCAGTCTGCTGCTCAATTTGAAAAACCACGTCCATGACGGCATCGGGAAGATCGGTTTCTGCCGGCGACTCCAGATGTTTGAGGTCGGGCTTCACGCTAGTCCAGCGTTGTTGCAGGTTTAGCAGCGGCGAGGGGGTCGGCGTGGAAGATCCAGCCGGGTTCAGATTGACGCCGGTCTTTTGCGCGCAGGCGACCAGCCGGGTTTGAGCCTGAGCGAAATCCGCGGCGATACGGCGATTACGTTCCGCATCGGAGATATGGCTGTGAAACGGATCTGCGTGCAGCACGAGATCGGTGGTCTCGAGCAGTTGTCGGGAAGTTTCATCCTGCGGATTGGCGTTCACTGCATTTCTCAAGAAGCGCTGCGCCTGAGTGTAGTCGGCCGAACGGTATGCAGCCTCTCCAGCTCCGGCGAGGGCCTTGGAATTGCCGGGTTCAAGGTGAAGGACGAACTGGTACTGAGCGAGTGCTCCGGCGTAATCCTGAGCCTGCGTGAAAAGCTGCGCCGCCTGCAGGTGCTGAGAGGAATCGCGAGGCAAGGACGCGGCCAGAGCGATCAGTTCTGAATCGGCCTGAGCGTGGGCATTCTTCTTCAGCAGGTACTCGATCAGCTCGACTCTGGCGCGGTTTCGATTGGCATCGGGATCGGAGTTCCAGACGCCGTACATGGCGTTGTGATAGTAACGAATCGCGTCGTCGATGGAGCCGCGATGAGCGGCCACCCGCGCCAGAGCCAGATTCACCGCCGCATCCTGGGGAGTGCGCTGCCAAAGGGCGACCAAATAGGATTCGGCTTCGTCAAGATAGGCAGGATCGTTGCTGTCGCGCAGCGCCCGAGCCAGACTCAGCTGATACTGGGAATTGCTGGGATCGCAGGTCAGCGCCGCGCGAAAGGTCTCAATCGCATCGTCATAGTTGCCGGCCGCAGCTTCCGCCAAGCCTTGCTGATAGAGCTTGCGGCCTCTGGCCTGCTGATTGAGGGTATAACGGGTGACAAGATGGCCGACGGCGGCGAACCCGACTACCGCGCCGAAAGTCAAAATTAAAAGGATTACCGGTCCGGAACGAGGAACTCGTTTGGAGAGCTTCCACGGCATGTCTCGTACCACGATATCATCTGACGGCTTCGATGAACACGACGAGCATAAAGTTGGCAGACTGCTGCCGCGTTTCAGGTAAGATACTTCGTCTGCGGCGAAGGACGCACAAGAACAATTTTCTTTTCCGAATGAATCGCTAGTATCACAAGGGATACAGCCAGGAACTGCACCGGGAGATGGAAGCGCTGGTGTTCGGCCATGCCGGCACACCGATCGTCGTCTTTCCCACGTCGATGGGAAGATTTTTCGAGTATGAAGATCGGGGCATGATCGGCGTTCTGGCGCCGAAAATCGACCGGGGTGAGCTGCAAATTTTCTGTCCGGACGCGATTGACACAGAAAGCTGGTACAACAAGGGCGTGCATCCGAAGTTGCGGGTACTGCGGCACCTGCAATATGAGCGGTACATTCTGCACGAGTTCTTGCCGTTTGTCCGCTGGAAGAATCAGGATCCGAAGCTGGCGATGACGGGATGCAGTTTTGGCGCGTATCACGCGGTGAATTTCGCCATGAAGCATCCGGACGTGGTGACCCACTGCGTCAGCATGAGCGGCGCGTTCGATATTCATCAGTTTCTCGATGGGTACTATGACGACGATTGCTACTTCAATTGCCCGCAGGATTATCTGCCAAATCAGAATGACGATTGGTTCTTGAGCCGCTATCGGCAGATGAAAATTGTGCTGGGCTCGGCGGATTGGGACATGTGCCTGGATCAGAATGTGAAGCTCTCGGCACTTTTGAATGGCAAAGCAGTGCCGCACTGGCTGGATATTTATAACGACAATTCGAAGCACGACTGGCCGCTGTGGCTAAGGATGGCGGGAAAATATTTTTAGAGGCTAGGGGCTAGGAAGTCGGACTTTTGGTGACTCGTGGCTATAGGGGATCCTTCGACTACGATTGTTGATTGCGCTAAGGGCAATCAACAATCTTCGCTCAGGATGACAGGGCTTGTTACAGCAGACAAAAGCAGGTTCCTCACCGGCGCTTTGCGCCGGTTCGGAATGACATCGGTTTTTGAGCCTCGTTCGGTTCTTAAGCCTCGTTCGGTTCTTAAGCCTCGTTCGGTTTTTAAGCCTCATAAGGAAATTTTCACATGAAGAAGATTGGAATTCTGTTTGGCATGGAAAATAGCTTTCCGCCGGCGGTGGTGGAGAAGATCAACTCCATGAACGTGGACGGTGTGGAGGCCGAGTTCGTGAAGATAGGCGGCATCCGCATGGATGAACCGAAGAAATATGACGTCATCATCGACCGTATTTCGCAGGATATTCAGTTTTATCGCGCCTATCTGAAGAACGCCGCTTTGCATGGAACGATCGTGGTGAACAATCCATTCTGGTGGACAGCTGACGATAAATTTTTTAACTACGCGCTGGCGCACAAGATTGGCGTGGCGATTCCGCCTACCGTGATCCTGCCGCACAACAAGCATCCCGAGGGAACGACGGACCGGTCGATGCGCAACCTGATGTATCCGCTGAACTGGCAGGAGTTGTTCGACTATGTGGGCTTCCCTGCTTTTCTCAAGCCTTATTCCGGTGGCGGATGGAAGCATGTGTATCACGTGCATTCGCAAGAAGAGTTTTTTCAGCACTACAACCAGACCGGCGACTTATGCATGACGCTGCAGCGCGCGGTGAATTTCGAGGAATACTACCGCTGTTATGTGGTGGGGCAGGAAAAAGTGCACATCATGAAGTACGATCCGCGGGCGCCGCATCACGAGAGATATGTGAAGGGAAATCCTCTGCCTTCAACGGCGAAATTGACCGAGCGCATCGAGAAAGACGCTTTGACGCTTTGCCGCGTGCTGGGCTATGACTTGAACACAGTGGAGTTTGCCGTAGAGAAAGGCGTGCCTTATGCGATCGATTTTCTGAATCCTGCGCCGGATGCGGAGATTACCTCCGTGGGGCAAGAGAACTTCGACTGGATCGTAAATGCCGTGGCTGAGATGGCGGTGAAGATGGCGCAGACGGGCGAGGATCCGGCGCGTGAACTGAGGTGGGCGGGATTTCTGGCGGGCAAGACGCCTTCGCCAACGCCGCGAGGCGCTCGAAGAAAAACGAAAGCGTAGTGGAAATGGAAGCCAACTCAAAGCGGTTTCTGTGGGGAATTGCACTGGTCTGGGCGCCGTGGATTCCAATTCTGGTTGCTTTTGGTAGCGTGCTCTATCAGATGTCCCGCGTAAAAGCGACCGGCATCGGGGCGGTGGCCGGGGGTTTCACGGAGATTTTCTTGATGTACGGCGTGGGTGGAACATTCATCGCGCAACTCTTTGCCGTTGTTCTTCTGTCGAAGTCTTTATTGCCCGGCCGGCCGCTGCGAAATTTCTTCTCGATTTTGTCCCTCTGCCTGAGTGGGCTGATGATCGTGATGATCGCCGTATTTCTTTGGCTGTCATGGTCATGGGCGCATCATGCCGGCTAGCGCATGGGCGCCTCTCGATTGTTATACTGTTGGGGTTCAACTCTGGGGAATCTCGCTGAAATAAAGCGAAGCATTCGCAGGAAAAGCCGGCTGCATATCCATGAAACCGACCTTGACGATAGGGATTGAAGAGGAATATCAGACGATAGATCCGCAGACGCGCGATCTGCGGTCGCATATTCACGCGGAGCTGTTGGCCAAGGGCAAAATGCTTTTGCAGGAGCGGGTGAAGCCGGAGATGCATCAGTCGGTGGTGGAGGTGGGGACCAGCGTTTGCAACAACATCAAGGAAGCGAAGGCCGAGGTAAAGACGCTGCGGAGAAACATCATCCGGCTAGCCAATGAGAATGGCTTGCGGCTGGCGTCGGTTGCCACGCATCCGTTTTCCGACTGGCGGACGCAGGAGATCAACCCAGACGAACGCTACAAAAATATTGTCGAAGACATGCAGCTGGTGGCGAGGGCGAATCTGATTTTCGGGTTACATGTGCACATCGGCATTGAGGACCGCGAGACCGCGATTCACATGATGAATCACGCGCGGTATTTTTTGCCGCATCTGCTTGCACTTTCGACCAATTCTCCGTTCTGGCTGGGCATGGATACCGGACTGAAATCGTACCGTTGCAAGGTGTTCGACAAGTTTCCGCGCACGAATATTCCCGATTATTTTCCCAGCTGGGGCGAATACGAGAATTTCATCAAGCTGCTGATCAAGACCAATTGCATCGATAATGCGAAGAAAATCTGGTGGGATATTCGCCCCCATCCGTTCTTCAATACCATCGAATTCCGGGTGTGCGATATTCCGATGCGGGTCGAGGAAACGATCGCACTGGCCGCGCTGATTCAGGCTACGGTAGCGAAGCTCTACAAGCTGCACGCGTCGAATCAGGGATTCCGTTTGTACCGGCGCGCGCTGATCATGGAAAACAAGTGGAGAGCATCGCGCTATGGACTCGATGGAAAGCTAATCGATTTTGGCAAGCAGACAGAGGTTCCGGCGCGGGATCTGATTCTGGAATACCTGGATTTTGTGGACGACGTGGTCGATGAACTCGATTCGCGCGAGGAACTGGAATACATCCACACGATGCTGGCGCGGGGCAGCGGCGCAGATCGCCAGCTGCGGGTTTACCGGGAAACTGGAGATTTGAAAAAAGTGGTCGATTACATCATCGAGGAGACAGAAGCAGGGCTGGAAGAGACCGAGCCGGCATCTGTCATGAAAGTCAGCTAATGGCGATTTCCGCAGACGCATCGAAGTCTTCGCTCCGAGCCTCGGAATCGCGAGGATGGGGCGAACGCAAACCTATTGCTTTCGATCCGGAATATTCGGTGGGTGCGCGGAACGCGGTGAACGTGTGCCTGCGCGTGCGGCCGGAAGAAAAGGTGTGCGTGATCACCGACGCGATCACGCTGGAAATTGCGGCCGCTATCGTGAGCGAGATCGACAGTCTGGGATCGCCATATAACGTCTGGGTGCTGGAGGATTGGGCGGAACGACCGCTGAAGGATTTGCCCGGCGAGATTCTGGCCGATCTTGAAACCAGCCAGGTTTCGATTTTTGCCGTGCAGGCGCAAAGGAATGAACTGCATTCGCGCATGCAGATGACGGATGTGGTGAACCGGCGGAAGATCCGGCACGCGCACATGGTGAACATCAACCGGCAGATCATGCTCGAGGGCATGCGCGCGGATTTTCAGAAGGTGGACCGGCTAAGCGCGAAGGTCGTGGCTATGGTTCGCAAAGCGCAACGCGTGCGGGCGAAAACCGCAGCTGGAACCGATCTCACGGCGGATTTGAATCACAACTACAAGTGGCTGAAGACCAGCGGAATTATCACCCCAGAGAAGTGGGGAAATCTTCCGGGCGGAGAAATTTTTACCACGCCTGGAGAAGTGAATGGCACGTTTGTCATCGACGGGGTGGTAGGCGATTACCTGTGCGCAAAATTCGGCAACCTGCGCCAGAACCCTTTGACGGTTCGGATGAAGAACAATCGACTGACCGAGGCGCATTCGGAAAACCGCGAACTGGAAGAGGATTTCTGGAAGTACACCCACACGGATGAGAACAGCGACCGAGTGGGCGAATTCGCCATTGGAACAAACATCGAGTTGAAAGAGATCATCGGACAGATTCTGCAGGATGAAAAGTATCCTGGTGTGCATATCGCCTTCGGCAATCCGTACGGTGCGCATACGGGTGCGGAATGGGATTCATCGACGCACATCGATGTGGTAGGACGGAAGTTCAACATCTGGGTCGATGACCAGCAGATCATGCAGGACGGAAAGTTCCTGGTGGAAGCATGATTGTCGCAAAGAGGTGGTCTCACGCGGAATGAAGTCGCCAGTCATACAGGTCGATGAATCTACCGTCGCTACACTCAACAAGGCGTACCAGGAATTTAACGCCCGCCATCTGGAGGCTGTTCTGGAACTTATGCAGCCTGACGTCGAATGGCCGAATGGGATGGAAGGCGGAATGGTTTATGGGCATGATGGCGTGCGCAAGTATTGGACTCGGCAGTGGGGAATGATCGATCCGCAGGTGGAACCGCTGGAGTTTGATCTGGACGAATCGCGACGAACCGTGGTCAGGGTTCATCAGGTGGTTCGCGATCTGGGCGGGAAAGTGCTGGTCGATCGAGAAGTGGAACATATCTACAACATGCAGGATGGCCTGATTCGGAGTATGGAAATTCAGGAAGTTCCGGAATAATCCGCGGCAGGAATTGACTCGCGCGCCCGTATTGTTATGACTCCTGTGGTTCTATGATTCCTTCTCTCCGCAAACGGTTCAATCAGGCTTTTACCCCCGAAAAATATAAAGCCTTTCTGGCGCATATGGACGCAATGTGCGGAGCTCACGTCGAGTTCCGACTCTCGGAGACACCGTGTTTTTTTCCGAAGGCTTTGCTGCAGAAAATGGCGGAAGATGGCGAAGAACTGATCCGGCAATTGGTGGAGAGCCCGGGTTATCGCGCTAAATCGGAGTCCTCAATCCCGCCGGAGTTCCGGGTTCCGAATGAATCGCCGCATCCGATGTTT